>JALWQQ010000296.1 GCA_027083075.1 Campylobacteraceae bacterium | reverse complement strand
AAACGGTGGATGAGGCGGGCAATGTGGTGGGACACCATAAGGGCTATATGCACTATACCGTCGGCAAGCGTCGCGGCTTTTATGTGCACGGGGCGCACGAGCCCCACTATGTACTACGCATCGATGCCGAAAAAAATCGCATCGTCGTAGGCAAAAAAGAGGCGCTTTTAACCGAAAGTTTTGAGGTAGAAAAGCTCAATCTCTTCGATGACTTTAGCGCCTTGCATCACTGCGAAGTTAAGGTGCGTTACCGTTCGCAAAGTATCGGATGTAGGGTTGAAAAGCTTGGGGAAGATCGCGCGATGGTGCGTTTAGAAAGTCCCGTTTATGGGGCGGCAAAAGGGCAGATTGCCGCTTTTTACGAAGGCGAAAAATTACTTGGCGGCGGTGTGATCCTCTGATCACTTCCCGTTGCCGTAGTGTTCTACCAGATACTCTTCGATGATTTTAGCATCTTTATCGGAGATGGGCGCCTTAAAGTGCACGATCATCTTTTCGATCTTGCCGCGCCAAAATTTTCGACTCTGTCGACCTTGATTGAGCACATAGCCAAAAGAGTGGCACATGAGGCATTGCGCTTGTACCGTCTCAAACCCTTTGCCCATCTTGATGGGGAAGGGCATATAGGGTACTTCGACCGGTTTGTTTACTTGAGCATGTAAGGCGGTTGCCGTCACTACCGCTAAAATTGCCATACGTTTCATCTCTCTCTCCTTATACGATCTCTACATCGACAACGTCGATACCGTTGTATTTATAACCGCCATGGTTCCACTTGATCTCGCTTGCAAACGGTTGTACTTCGCCAAGTTTGTTTGTTGCACGAGACATGATGCGCATCTTGCCGAGTTTTTCAGGCTTGAAGCCGAAGCGGAAGGTGCGATAGGCGTAGCGACCAAGCTTGCCGTCGTCAAGCTGCGCCTCTTGCCATGTTTTACCGTCATCCAAAGAGATCTCTACCTTTTTGATGCCTGCACCACCGTCAAAGGCAACACCGCGTACAACCACCTGTGACTTGAGGGTCAGTTTCGTACCGCCTACCGGCCAGCCGATCAAAGATTTGACATTCATGCGCTCGATCGGTTTGGTTTTAGGTGCCGGTTTTTCAGGGGTTTCGCATTCGCATGCGTTGTCGGGCACACGATAAGCGTGATCCATAAAGAAGAGGTGCTGATACTTGTCACCTACGGTGATCTTCGAGAGCATCTTGATCCAGCTGTCGGAGTAGATACCGGGGATAACCAAGCGGACGGGGAAGCCGTTGAGATAGGGGAGGTCTTCGCCATTCATTTGATAAGCGACGATCACATGATCGTCAAGATCTTCGAGTCTAAGTTCGCGGATAAAGCCGGGAGTTTCGTAGTAGGCAGGCTTTTCGCTACCTTGTACTGCGATCCACTTTGCACCCTTTTTGAGCCCTGCTTTTTCCAAGATGTCGCGCAAGCGCACTCCCTTCCAGAGTGCGCAGCCCATCGCACCGACGCCCCACTGGATACCGCCGGGGGTGGGCTCGAAAGCGGAGCGGCTGTTTCCGCCGCACTGCTGCACCGCTGCTACCTCCACCTGCTCAAAATCGTTTTTGAGTTGATCGAGTGTAATGGTTAGCTTCTTCTCGACAAGACCGTCCACGGTGATCGTAAACTTCTTGGTATCGATATAGGTCGGGATATCGGGCATATGCCAGCGTACAAAGAAGCGATCATTGGGCGTGAGCGCCGAAGTAAAGACGGAGCGCGGTGTCTCCAAAAGCGGAGGTCTATCCGAATAGACGATCATCGGTTGCTTTTCGGGGAAGTTGACACTGCTGACTTTGCGATTGTCCACCGGGCGGTGTGCACCGGAGGCCTCGGCAACACTTGAGCCAAGCGCTGCGGCACCTGCCGTTAGTGCAGCGGTTTTGAAGAACTCTCTTCGTTTCATGGCAAACCTTTCTTATAAGATAAATTAATATTATAATTAACTCGATGTAATTATAAGTAGGGAGATTATGCGGGTTTCGTACTTACGAAAGACTGAAATAGGCGCTATTTTCGGCTCTTTTGTGCCATTTTTAACTCGAGGTATCTTGATCAAACATTTTGACTGAAGTCAAAGTTCATTAAAATTGCAATGATGCATGCAAAGGCATGCTATTCGTCGATGGCTCGTGTTTTGTCCAAGAAGTAAAATCCGGGTACTTTGAGGCGAATGAGGTGCTTATCCCATGTCTCCGGGTCTTCAACAACCTTGTAGAGCTCACCATAAACGATCTGTGGTTCGATATCGAAATTTTCGACCTGCGCTTTGCTTTCTCCTACCGTTAGTGTTTCGGGCAAGATGGTGTCGCACAGTACATCGTAATAGCTTTCTGTAAGCAAATCGTACTGATCTATCGTGCCGGAACAGTCAAAATAGGCAAAACGCATCGTCTCCATCTCATCGCCACACTCGAAGGAGAATGTCCAATTGCCTCGCCCTTGCTCTCTGCGCAGATAGATA
>JALWQQ010000295.1 GCA_027083075.1 Campylobacteraceae bacterium | reverse complement strand
GTGTGGGATGACCGTATCGCTACTGCGTGTACCCGAGAGCGTAAAGCGCACCGTCGCGGCGGGTTTTTTGCCCTGCAAGCGTTCGATACCAAAGCGCGTCGTGCCGATATGATCGAGGTTGCTACCTGTAGCGTAGGCTAAAAACTGCTGCTTGATGCGTTCGTTAAGTTGCGTTCGCAAAAGCATCTCTTCATAGGCATCAAGCTCAATGAGCGTCATGAGATCGTCCGCTTCGTTTGGCACATACTCAATGCCCTTTTGCGCCAGTATCTCCTTCACTCTTGCAACTTTACGCGCGACGATATCCTCATAGGCGATCATCTCTACGATTTCGGGCATCGGCAATTTAAGCAAAGACAACACGCACCTCCGTTTTCTCCTCGCCAAGCGCCACTTCGGCGACGATCGCGCCCTTTTGTACATCGACGCGCTTTACCGTCGCGCCAAGACTTCGCTCCAACGCTTCAGTGCTATACTCCACCGCATCAAGCATGTAAGCATCGTTCATCGTACGGTCAACAAGCTCAAAGAGCCTGCTTCCAAAGTGCGGACGCATCACGCGGCTACCAAGCGGGGTAAGTAGCGCCCTCTCGGCTGCGGTTTTAAGATCAATGCGTTTTTTATTCATCTTGGCACCGCCGTTGCACCGTCGGTGGTGTTGTGGGTGTGTCCCGTTAGATCGCCGCGGCTATCCGTAATGTTCCCCGCTACATTTAGATCGCCACTTAGGCTTACTTTTGGCGTGTCGATAGTGACACTTTGCGGTGCCTTGATCTTGACGCGCTCTTTCTCTGCCTCGATGCGGCACGCGCCTACCTCGACGATCACGTTTGCATCGTTTGCTCCTGCGGGCTCTTTGCATGCAACATTGAAGATCGCAGGCAGGACAAACCCGCCGTTTGCGTCGCCAAGCGGTGAGACAACAAGCACCTGCATGCCGGTTTTTGGCGGCATCCAGACTTTCACAAAGTCGTTTGCCATGCTAAGTACGGGCATCCAGTCGCTCTGCCTACCCAAGATATCGACACGCACCAACGCTTTTCCTTCGCTTGCCTTGCTTGCACAGACGGTGCCGATTTGCACCATCGCATGCACCGCATGCTTCAGATCGCTAAGCTTTGCAAGCGTCATGACCGTCATCTTAGAACCCCAGCAGTTTTTTGACTATTGCGTTTAGCCCAACTTCTTGCGCGACGTAAAACGTACCGATGCCCATCAGCCAATACTTGATGTTGGTAAGGATGCGCTTCAAGTCGCTCAAGTCGGCATGGATGCTTATCACCTTATCTTCGAGCTTCCCGATGCGCGCGCCGTGCTCTTCGAGCTTTATCTCGGCAACCACCATGCGCTCCTCTACTTTCTCAATACCCACGTTCGACTCCTTTGACCTTTTCAAAGGTGCGAAAGGCACCAAAGCCAAGCATGCCTCCCATCAGCATCATTAGCGTGCCGATGTCTAACTTTGGCAGCTCTACGCTCACACCCCACGCGGAGAGCGCGACAAACATGAGTGGTTGAAAGATGTAGTTGTACGCCAGCGCGCTACCGCTCACCCAGCCGATAAAAGGACGCCAGCCTGCAACAAAGATGCTTTTGTGTCTTGCCTCCTCTTGGTTGACCGCCATCTGCGCCATCTTTAACTTCGCCTCAAGCTGATCGAGTGCGAGCATCATCTTGGCTTGCTCTGCGGGATCTTCGATCTTTTTACCCGTGATCGCCTCTCGAAGCGACGTAAAGACATTACCGATGTCGCCAAGACTAAAGTCCATCAGTGCCATCAAGTTCTCCTTCGATTCGTAGCTGTATCGCATAGATAAAAAGGCGGGGCGAAACGCTTGCAAGTTCAATCTTGTCGATAAAACACGCCTCTTTATCTTGCGTCATGAGTCGGTGCATCAACGCATCGAGATCACTGTAGCAGCTCTCTTTGCCCTTTTTGAGCGACTTACGCGCCACATAGAGTGTAAAATGCAAGTCTCCCGAAAAGGGCAGGTTTGTATGCGGCACAAAACGGTCGAACACAAGATAGTTTCCGTGCGTAGCGATCTCTTTGGCACTATCGAGTTCCACGATCGTCCAACCCGTAAGTATTTTCTTGATGCGATCGACGCTTGCAACTATCATTGCCATACCTCTTTGCGCCTTGCGACTCTTACTGCAACATTCACCTCTTTTGGTGTATTGTGTTGTTGATTTTGTTTGCTACTCAGCGGTGCGCGCTTGAGTTCGTCAAGCGCGGCCTTGTAGCGTCTCCAGTCCGATTCGTCCGTACTATCGACGAGTGTTAAAAATCGATAGTAGGCGATATCGAGCCTAAATGCGTGTGCCAATGCTTTGTTTCCGACAATCTCCTCGCTCTCGGCGATCGCTTGCGCATAGAGCGCATCGTATTGCGGCTCCGTGTATTCGTCATTGCTTAAGGTTGCACGCACACGCGCTTTTAGCGCATCGATATCGATCATCTACTTCGCTCCCTTGCCTCTC
>JALWQQ010000294.1 GCA_027083075.1 Campylobacteraceae bacterium | reverse complement strand
TCCCGATGCGGAACGTGATAAGTTGCCGGTAGATTTTTTGGACGATCTGTAGGAACACTAAGCCAATCACCTCAACCAACTAATAAATGTTAGCCAACCCCCAACAAAAATTCACTATAATTGCACCACAAAACTATATCCAAGGACTACCATGAGCTACGCCATCGAATCATTCGATCCCGAGGTATTTGAAGCGATCCGAAACGAACACAAGCGACAAAACGAGCACTTGGAGATGATCGCGAGCGAAAACTTTACGCTTCCGGCGGTCATCGAGGCGATGGGTTCGGTCTTTACCAACAAGTATGCCGAAGGGTATCCCGGTAAACGCTACTACGGCGGCTGCGAGTTTGCCGACAGGGTCGAACAGCTTGCCATCGACAGAGCCAAGCAGCTCTTCGGTTGCGAATATGTCAATGTCCAGCCGCATTCGGGCTCTCAGGCAAACGGCGCGGTCTATGCGGCACTCTTAAAGCCTTACGACAAAATCCTCGGCATGGACCTTAGCCACGGCGGACACCTGACACACGGTAGCAAGCCGAGTTTTTCGGGCAAAAACTATCGTAGCTTCACCTACGGCGTAGAGCTTGACGGGCGCATCGATTACGACAAGGTAATGGAGATCGCCAAGATCGTCGAACCCGATATCATCGTCTGCGGCGCCTCGGCATATGCACGCGAGATCGACTTCAAAAAGTTCCGCGAGATCGCCGATGCAGTGGGTGCGGTCCTCTTCGCCGATATCGCCCACATCGCGGGTCTGGTCTGTGCAGGTGAGCATATGAGTCCCTTCCCGTATGCCGATGTCGTAACAACGACGACACACAAAACCTTGGCGGGCCCCAGAGGCGGCATCATTATGACCAACGACGAAGCGATCGCCAAAAAGATCAACTCCGCCATCTTCCCAGGACTACAAGGCGGACCGCTTGTGCATGTCATCGCCGCCAAAGCGGTCGGTTTCAAATACAACCTTTCCGACGAGTGGAAAGCCTATGCCAAACAGGTCAAGGCCAATGCCAAAGTTTTGGCGGATGTCTTGATGAAGCGCGGGTATGATGTCGTCAGCGGCGGCACCGACAACCATTTGGTTCTGGTCAGCTTTCTTGACAAACCCTTTAGCGGCAAGGATGCCGACGAAGCACTGGGTAATGCCGGCATTACCGTCAACAAAAACACCGTACCGGGCGAGACCCGAAGCCCCTTCGTTACCTCGGGCATTCGCATCGGTTCACCCGCGCTCACCAGCCGCGGCATGAAGGAAAAAGAGTTCGAACGCATCGCCAATCGCATCTGTGATGTGCTGGACAACATCGATGACACCGCATTGCACGCGAAGATCAAAGAGGAGATGAAGGCGCTTGCGTCACAATTTATCATCTACGACAAGCCGATCTACTAACAGACTCTTGAGCAAGCAAAAGAAGCCTACGGCAACAATCACCCATTTGGGGCTTCGCTTTAGGGTCGATCACTACTACCTCAAGCGTCCCCGCATCGTAGAGAAGATCCGCCACGACAATCGCATCTTCTATGCCAAATTCGAGCGCATCGATGCGCCACCGAACGATACCGTAGTGCAACAGCATCTTACGGGAGATTATACCATCGCCTTCCCTCTTTTGGATGAATCCAAGCATACCGACTATCTCGTGATCGACTACAAGGGTGAGGAAAGCGGACGATTTGTTGCGCTTGCCAAAGCCTATATGCATCAAGAGAAGATCGACAGATTCGGGCTCTACTATGGCAAAGAGAAGCACCGGGTGCAACTTTTTATCCCCGTATCCGGCATAAAACTCGAAGAGGCTGAAGCGAGACTAAAAAAGATCTCGGAACTACTCGAAAAGCAGATGAGTAAAAGCTGGAAAACCCTTCCTTCCTCTGCGCTTCCACGCGCTTACAATATCGTTACCCTTCCGTATGAAGCAGTTGAAGATGCAATATGATATAATCGGTCGACCATAGAGGGAGAGAGACAATGAAGCATGACTTGGATGATTTGATTATCGACGATATCGACGCCAAACGTAGCAAAAGCAAATCGCTGCTAACCATTATCGCTTTGGCACTCTTGATCTTGATCATGGGGATCATCTTAAGCAAATACCTTCTGGGGGAAGGCACGCGACAAGAGCAACCTAAGGCGATCAGTAGCTACATCGACAAAGAGGCGCTTGGGCTTGAAGCGGTAGAAGAAAAAACAGTGCAAGCAAAGCCGCACGAAGCTAAAAATACCGACACGCCAACAGCAACGAAAAAAACGGAAGAGAGCAAGCAAGGCACACAAAAAAGAGTCGAGAGTTTAGCGCAAAAAGTGCAGAAAAATAAGGCGGAGGCGAAACAAAAGGGGGAAAGAAAAGAGAAGATTCCCGTTGTGCCTATCACCGATGAGTTTGCACAGGTGCCTGAAAAATCATCCTCAAAAAGCAAGGCGACACCACACAAAGCTACTGCCGCCACGCCGAAGCTGACACCCCACCATCCCACCAC
>JALWQQ010000293.1 GCA_027083075.1 Campylobacteraceae bacterium | reverse complement strand
CTCTTGCAATGCCTCAAGACGCGCCTCGATCCAGTCGGTATCGAGCCCTTTTTTGGCAAATAGCGCCACAACCTCTTCTCTTGCATCTCGCTTTTCGTCTATGCTTTGCAGACGCTTAAGTTGCGATTTGAGTGTCGCTACCTCTTCGAGTAGCGCCTCTATATCCTCCCCGTTCTCTTGCAAAACGCCCGTCTGCTGCTCAAAGAGCGCTTTGGGCACCTCAAAGCGCACTTCACAACGCAATCGTCCATTTTCGTCTTTTACCTGCCTTGCGGAGAGAAGCTTGGGAGCTTTACCGTATTTGGCGATCGCCTGCTCGTACGCACCCTTCGGATCGTTTGCTACAAAAGTTTCGGTTATCGTCTCCATCTTGCCCCCATTAAGCCTAAAGGCACCGTTACCGAAGGGCGCTTGTGCCACTGCGGATGCGGTATCTTCAGATCGTCTCGTTTGATGACGCGCGTGTCATAAAAGAGTATATCCAGATCGAGTGTACGCGGCGCATCTTTAAAGCTGCGTTTACGCCCGAAACGCCTTTCGGTCTCCATACAAAAGCGAAGCAGTCGTTGTGGAGCCATCGTCGTCTTTAGATGCAACGTCGCATTGTAAAAATCGGGCTGCTGCACATAGCCGAACGGGGGATTGCGATAGATCGGTGAGCTTGCAACGACGCGCAAGAGCGTTCTGTGTCGCCGCAGATAGACCATAAGCCGCTCAAAGCGCCGCACCGTATCACCGATATTCCCCCCGACGCCGATGACAACATCGTGTCTAAAGCGCTTCGGTATCGGTTTATGCGTATTATAGGGAAATAGCGGGGTAAAAATCAATGCCTCCCGCTCTGCGACCCTACGCACCCTTCTCACAAGCCCAACACCTCGGCGCGTCCGTTTCGCATCACTACCATATCTTCGATGCGGATACCGAAGCGATCGGGCAGATAGATGCCGGGCTCTATCGTAAAGACCATACCCTCTTCGATGACGGTATCGCTTCGTTGAGAGATATAGGGCATCTCGTGGATGTCAAGCCCGACCCCGTGCCCCGTTGAGTGGACAAAGTAGCTGCCAAAACCCGCCTTCTCGATCGTCTCGCGCGCGATCGCATCGATCTGCTTTGCCTTCATACCGCTACGCGCTTTGGCGATGGCACGATCGTGTGCCTTGCGTACCGCATCGTAGGCTCTCTGTATCGTTTTCTCTCCAAAGTGCTGCGCATAGTCAAAACGAAACCCCTCTTCGAAGCGTACGGTGCGAGTTCTGTCGCTGCAGTAGCGCTTGTATTTTAGTCCGGCATCAAGAAGCAGCAGATCGCCCTCGCGCAGTCGCTCGGTACTCGGTACCGCGTGGGGCTTGGCGGCATTGGTGTTGACTGCGACGATCGGATCGAAACTCAACGCGTAGCGCCCCCTGTCACTCAAAAAAGCGGCGGCATGAAATGCCAACTTTGTCTCTTTTTTACCCTCACCTTTTTTTTCAAGCCATCTACCGAACTTCTCGAAGGCTTTGGCGCCTCGGCGTGCCGCCTCGTCAAGTAGCGCGATCTCATCGGGACGCTTAATGATGCGCCTCTTGTGCGAAAAGTCGGGCTTAGAGATAAAGCGTGTTTTGAGCTTGTGCGTTAAGCTCTCGAAACGAAAGATATCCCACTCTTTGGGGTCATAGGCGATACGCTTGGGCGAAGCCTTTTTGATGCGCTTGCGCGCTTCGGCGACAATATCGGCGCTCGTAAGCACCTCGGCACCCCTTACCTGCGCCTTCGCATCGGTCGTATAGCGACCGTCGGTAATGAAATACGCCTCATCCCCCACACGTAAAAAGATAGCATTGTCACAACTGTAGCCGCACTCGTAATAGAGCGCGTTTTCGTTGCGCAAAATATAGCTTTTCAACCCCTACCCTTGTTGCGCTTGTTGCTCTTTAAGCATTTTGATATTATTTAATATCTGAGCCATGGCAACCATCGCAAGGTGGTAGCTAAAGGGTCCAAATCCCATGATTACACCCGCACACACGGGTGCGATCAGCGACTTTTGCCGAAACTCTTCACGCTGATAGACATTACTCAAATGCACTTCGATGACAGGCAGCTGCACCGCAGCGATCGCATCGCGGATCGCGATAGAGGTGTGGGTGTAAGCGGCGGCATTGAGGATGATACCGTCGGCATCACCGAGACACTCTTGGATGCGATCGACGATCTCTCCTTCGAGGTTGCTTTGAAAAAACTCGATCTCAAGCTTATTTTCATCGGCAAAAAGACGCATCTGACGATGGATATCTTCAAGCTTCATCGGACCGTAGATCTGCTGCTCTCTGACACCGAGCATATTGAGGTTGGGACCTTGTATAACGACTACTTTCATGTTTCACCTTATCTGTAGAGTATATCCCCAACTCTCTCAATAGAGATTCATGACTTTGCATTATCATCGCCTTCACGGACTTCGCATAAAATCATCGCCGCACTTTCCAAGTGCGACTCATGGAGCGAAGCGGAATCCACA
>JALWQQ010000292.1 GCA_027083075.1 Campylobacteraceae bacterium | reverse complement strand
TAACGTGTGTCCGACAAACTTCACACCGCGTCTGGGACCGCGATACATACGTCTGTCACCATGGTAGATGTGACGACCGTTTTTGTAGAAGTCACCGAAAATCGTCGAGCGCTTATCGGCGATCTTGTCCATAATGCGATAGGTGCCAAGCGGTGTATGTTTGTCACGAATGCGTTTGGTGTTGGGCTCTAACTTACGTTTGGCACCGGTCGTACAGGGCGAATCGAGCGCTACCTTGCCGCCGACATACATCTTGATGCGCTGTTCCGAGACGTCGACGATCAGCTTGGTGTTGCGACCGTTTGCTTTACGCAACAGCGCCTTGTTCATAAAGACCGCATAGCTTTTACGCGGATTGATCTTGCGTCTAAATTCGTTGTAGGTTGCATAGCCGCCGCTTTGCGCTTTACTCATTAATGCAACGCGCTTTTCCGCCTTCTCTCTGCTCAGTTTGACATACTGCGCATAGCGATCGAGTTGACACTTGGTTTTGGGACCGACCCAGCCGTCAGCCGGTTGAATCCCATGCGCTTTTTGAAAAGCAACAACCGCTTTTTTGGTCTCTTCGCCCCACTTGCCGTCCTCTTTGATGTGTAGGTGTAGTTTTTTGTCGCGATTGAGCACTCTCTGCAGGTTTTTAACGACAGTGTAGTCATTCGTACACTTCTGTGAAAAACTCTTGTCACAGATGTCGGGTTGTTGCACAAAGTAGCTTTTGGCAAACAGCAGTCCACAACCAAGTAGCGTTACGGAGATATATTTTTTGATCATTTCTCTTCCCTAATCTAAAATAAAATGTGGCAATAGTGTAGCAAAAAGAACTGAAATGCATATTAAAAAATATTTATATTTTTCTTAAGCTCTTGTTGCGATCTTTTGCAGCAACGCCTCGGGAGAAGCGACAGCATCGTTGTGCGCATCAAAGCCCCAGCCGACCATCACAAAGTCCATCCCCGCCGCTTTGGCAGCAAGCCTATCGCGATGGGAGTCGCCGATAAAGAGGCTCTCCCCTGCCGTATGACCGGTGCGTTGCAGCAGTGTTAGTAGCATCTCAGGATCGGGCTTGCCGTTACGCACGTCATCGTAGCAGATGATCTCGTCAAAATAGCTTGCGATACCGAGATGCTCCAAGGATTGGAGTGTTGAAATCCTATAGGCATTGGTAGCTACGGCACAATGCTTACCCGCCTTTTTGAGTGACTTCAAAAGTTCGGGTATCCCTTTATAGAGTCTGAGCTCTTTGGCATGGTTATCGGTGTAGTACTGCGAAAAGAGCTTTTCGTGTAGCGGTGTAAACGTTCTTGCGCCGTAAAAGAAGCGCGGGGCATCGATGGTATGGTCATTGACTTTCGATAAGATTAGATCCTTCGGTAGCGGCGACAAACCGAGATGGGCACGCACATGGTTGATCGCATTGGCGATCGTCAGCGAAGAGTCCGCCAAGGTGCCGTCCATATCGAAGATAAAGAGTCTTTTATCGTGCACGGCTACTTTTTCTTGTTGCGAAATTCGGGCAGTCGTATCGCCTTGAGATAACCGGAAAGTCCGAAGATAAGTAGTGTCACGCCGCCGATGAGTATCACCGCATAGACGATCATCACGGGGTTGGTCAAGGCAAATTTAAAGACCAGCATCAATGCTTCGATAGAGAGCGCGATGATGATGGAGCCCAAGAAGCGTACCATCGTTTGGTGGGTATCTTCACTGTTGTGCTCTCTGCGTTGCCTGCCAAGCACCTCCTCTTCAAAGATCGCCTTGGTTAGATCGACGATCGCCAGCGAGAGTGTTAGCAAGATGGTCGACTTGAACATCTCGTTGATGTCGATGCTCTCAAATGCCAGACCCAAGTGCAAAAAGCTACTGATCCCTTTGACAAAAAGTAGCAGCGCCACACCCGCAAGCGCTAAGGAAAACGCCGAATAGACCCATTTGGAAAGCGTACCGAAGGTCGAATCGATCGAGCTAGGATGTACCATTTGTAAGATATCTTTAAGTGCCAAATCGATCGCCAAGATATAGATGAGTTCGCCTTGCTTATTGTAGACGGGAAAGGCGGCGGTGACAACCATTTGATTGGTGCTATACGAAGGGTAGGGATCGGTCAAGACGCAGCGATGCTCTTCAATAGTGCGATAGAAGTAGGCGCGATTGCTTCTATCCAAAAGCGCACCGGCTTTGATCTCTTTCATATCGCCCTCGAGCGTAGAGGCGACGATCTTGCCGCCGCGATCGAGTATATAGATCTTCTGCGCCTTCGGAACAATCTTGTGCAGGGTATTGAGACGCAAGATCAACTCTTCTACACTCTTGTCTCCGTAGGCTCCCACGAGGTGTCTACTGAGCAGATAACAGAGGTAGGCGCGTGCCTTAACGCGAACCTGCGAAAACTCTTCGATCTCTTTGATAACCATCTATGCTCCTTAACGCAACTTTCCGACGACATCGCCGAAACGAACCTTGCGGTTGATCTCGAGCTCCAAACGCATGGCGCCCTTTTGGGCGATATG
>JALWQQ010000291.1 GCA_027083075.1 Campylobacteraceae bacterium | reverse complement strand
AAACAACGGCGTCAACATCCTCTAATGCCAACGTATCGGCAAGGCTCTCGAAACGCAACATCGGCAACCACTCGGTGCCCTCTATCGGTCTTGTCCCTAGCGTGTAGATTGTAGCGGGCACCTACTCTTCCTCGTGCATGATGCGACACGCCGCATAGGGCGGCGCACCGTTAAGTAGTGCATCATTCACCGCTTCATCATCAAAGGGATCGAAGTGGGGAGTGATGATCCAGCGCCCCCGGGTATCGAGACAAATGATCTTCTCTTCTATCTCGTCGGCGATGCGATGCGCTTCTCCGAGACGCATGTCGGGATGCAAAACCATATGAAACTCAACGAAGTTATAGATACCGTCGGTACGGGTTTTGAGCCAATGAAAGCCCTGCACCTCAGGATGCGACGCGATAATCTCTTCGATCTTTTTGACGATCTGCTCATCCAACGAACGGTCAAGTAGTATCTCGATGCCCTCTCGGATAATCTCGTATGCCTCTTTGATGATATACACACCGATCGCCAAACCGAAAATCGCATCGATCCAATCCATGCCGGTAAGCTTTACCAAGATAAGTGCTACCAATACCGCGCCGTTACTCAAAAGGTCGGTTTTATAATGCAGCGCATCGGCTTTGATAACGATGCTGTCGGTCTGCTTAGCAACATGCAAAAGATAGCGTACAAGAAAAAAGGTGACGACGATCGAGATCGCCATCACGGCGATGGAGGGCAGCAGCATCGCTGTCTCTTTACCCTTAAAGATCTTTTCGATCGCTTCATAGATGATAAAGAGTCCTGAAAGCGTGATCACCGTCCCCTCGATCACTCCCGCGATCGCCTGCACTTTGCCTTTGCCGTAGGGAAACTTCTCATTCGGTGCCTCCTCGGCCTTCTTAACCGCAAAGTAGTTAAAGAGCGATACGACGGTATCGAGTATAGAGTCGATCGCCGATGCCAACACGGCAACCGAACCGCTCAACACCCCCACAACGGATTTGAGCAACACTAAAAAGATCGCTACGGTTGTAGATACTGCCGTAGCCTTACGTTGCGGCGAAAGGACTTCTTGATCCATACAACCTCTTTCGAGCACGGTTATTTGATCGTTTAGAGTAGCACAAAAGGCGTAAAAAGCTACTTTTTTTGTTTTGACAAAAATATGCTACACTCCACTACGCGAACTCTATGCAGAAGGGGAGGAAAGAATGGCAAAAGTCGAAAACGCTACCTTCAAAGAGAGACTCGAATATGACAAACTGAGCTTTTATTATCTCTCTTTGCCCATTATGCTACTCGGAAAAATGTTGGGCGCACTCTTTCTGGCGGCACTCGAATATATCTATGTAGACAAATTCGGGGTTGTCGTCTGGTTGCTCCTCAATTTTATTCTCTACTTCTATCAGCTCTACCACTATCAGCGCTTCAAAACGGAAGACGAAGAGAACAAACTACTCCATGCCGATATATGGCTCGATAAATACTATACGAATATCTTACTTAACGGTATCATTTGGGGAAGTAGCGCCATCTTCCTCTTTCCCGAACACAACATGCTCTACCAGCTGATCTTGATGCTCTTTTTGTTTGCCATCGGTTTTACTGCCATGGGTGTGCTTGCTTCCAAAAGCGATCTGGTTATCACCTATGTACTGGTGATGTATGGACCACTGATCGCACGCTTCTTTTACTCAAGCGACAAGATGCATATGCAACTTGCACTAATGATGATCGCCTTGGTGCTTTTGATGATTATTATTGCCAACTATTACGGCAGGATCATCAATAACGCCCTTAGCACAAGACAACACTTCATCGAGATAAAACATAGACACGAAAAGCTGAAAGAACGCTTCTTTACCCTCTTTGAACGTGCACCGGTGGGTATCTTTTACTACAATAGGGCACTGGAGATAGAAGATCTAAACGCACACTTTGTCACTATCACCAAAGCAGAGGCAAAAGAGGAACTTATCGGACTCAACCTCAAAGCACTTCTACACAATGAAGCGCTTCAGGAACACAAGATCGTTTTCGAGAGTAAGTCCGGACGCTATCGCGGTCCTCTCGAAACTCCGGACAAGTCGGAGACACTCTATGTCAACCTCTCGACCGTCCCGATGTACAACGATGAAAATAAAATCGTCGGCGGCATCAGCATCCTTAACGACATCAAGGGCGAAGTCACGGCAAAAGAGGAGATGATACGCAGTGCCTACTACGATATCCTTACCAAGATCCCCAACCGTACTCTCTTGATGGATAGACTCGAACATCTGCTTAAACAAAGTAGAGACGAACGGTACTACGGAGCGGTTCTTTTGCTGGATATCGACAACTTCAGAAAAGTGAACGAAAACTTCGGACATCACGTCGGCGACTACCTGCTACAACAAGTCGCAAAGCGGATCGCGGTCTATATCGACGAAGAGGACTTCTTTGCACGCGTCAGCGACAATAAGTTTGTCATCCTTTTGCCGAAACTCGGTACGGAAAAGGAGAAATCGGAACAAG
>JALWQQ010000290.1 GCA_027083075.1 Campylobacteraceae bacterium | reverse complement strand
CATCTCGCCGCGACTCCCTTTGCCGATGGTGCGCGCATCGACTTCGCGCACCGGGGTTACCTCCGCGGCCGTACCCGTCAAGAAGCACTCGTCTGCGATGTAGATCTCTTCGCGCGTAATGCGACGGCGAACGACCTCGATGCCCATATCGCGTGCAAGGTCGATGATCGTCGCTTGGGTGATCGACTCGAGTGCATTATCGCTCGGCGGTGTGATCAGTTTGCCGTCGCGTACCATGAAAAAGCACGCCCCCGAAGCCTCGGCGATGTAGCCCTGATCGTCACGCAAGAGCGCTTCGTCGTAACCTGCTTCGACGGCTTCGTATTTTGCCATCTGGCTGTTGAGGTAGTTGGCTACCGCTTTGGCTTTGCCCATTCCTGAGGTATTGGGAGTACGTGTCATCGAGGCGATCTTGAGTCGAATGCCGTTTTTGAGCCCCTCTTCACCAAGATAAGCGCCCCATTCCCATGCGGCGATGGCGACGTTGACGGGCGCCTCTTTGTGGTAGAGTCCCATCACGCCGTAGCCGAGATAGACGAGCGGTCTGATGTAAGCGCCGTCAAACAGGGCGTTTTTTTGCAAGAGCTCTATCTGCGCTTTTTCGAGTTCTTCAAGAGTAAAAGGGACATCCATCAAGGTCATTTTCGCCGAATTGAGCAGACGTTGGGTGTGCTCTCTTAGCTTGAAGACGGCACAACGGCCGTCGACGGTTTTGTAGGCTTTGGTGCCTTCGATCGCACCGTTGCCGTAGTGCAAGGTATGGGTAAGTACGTGCACCTTGGCTTCGCTCCAAGGTACGAAGTTGCCATCCATCCAGATATAGTTCGCTTCTTTCATCCGTTTTGCTCCGATAAAATTCGGTATATTTTACACAAAGGGCAATTAACGGGGGTTGAGTTCGTGCAGGTAACAGATAACGGAGAGCGGATAACGGCATTTCGGGAGTAAGGGTTTTAGCCCCGTCTCTTTAGTGAAGAGAGAAGGGTGAAGGGTGAAGAGTTTCGGTTGCTTTCCTTCGGAAAGCTTGTGTCTGAACGGGACTAAAGCCCCTCCCCCGAATTTTCTCATCCTTGGGGCATGCTTTGTGTTTGCTGAAGGAAGATAAGCAAGCAAAAAGGGTGTATAATCAGGAAAAAACGAAGGCGAGAAGCATGCGAAACGAAGTGTGTGACGCAAAACTTTTGATAGGCAGTACGGAGAGAGAGAAGGCTCAAGTGACGGAGCGTCGGAGTCCTTTTGACGGCAAGGTGGTCAGTCGTGCGCCCATTTGTGATGCTGCCGATGCACATAAAGCACTAAATGTTGCGAAAGAGGCGGCGAAGCGTGCCGCCGAGACACCGCTTTCGCAACGTATCGCATGGTTGGAAGATGTGGCGGCGAAGCTTGAAGAGCACAAAGCACTTTTGGCGCGTATGATTACCGATGAGGTTGCCAAACCCATCGCCTTTTCGCGTATAGAGGTGGAGCGCTGTATCGAGACGGTCAAGCTCTCTGCGATGGCACTTGCCTCTTTGCACGGTGAGACGATCGCAAGCGATATTATGCCAAGCGGCAGAAAAAGTACGGCATTTTACAAGCGCGTACCCGCCGGAGTGGTTGTGGCGATCACGCCGTTTAACTTTCCGCTCAACCTCATTGCACACAAGATCGCTCCCGCGCTTGGTGCGGGCAATGCCGTCGTGCTCAAGCCGACGCCGGAAGCACCTGCGACGGCATACCTCTTTGCCAAGCTCTTTATCGACTCTAAGTTTGCCGTGCCCGATGCGCTGAGTGTCGTCTATGGCGATGCGGAGGTGGGTAGTGCGCTTGTAAGTAGCGAGATACCCCGCGTCATCTCTTTTACCGGTTCGGTGCAGGTGGGTAAGATCATTACGCAGCATGCAGGGATCAAGAAGGTGAGTCTTGAGTTGGGTGGTAATGCCGCTACCTACATCGACAAGAGCGCCGATATCGCTCATGCTGCCAAGCGGTGTGCTTTCGGTGCATTTTATAACTCGGGGCAGGTCTGCATCTCCTTGCAACGCATCTATGTGCACGCTTCGGTCTACGACGCCTTTGCCGATGCGATGCGCGACGAGGTGACAAAACTCAAGGTAGGTTCGCCCTATGACGAGGATACCTTTATGGGACCGCTTATCAACCAAGAGGCGCTTGAACGTGCCGAGAGCTGGGTGGCTTCCGCCAAGGCGGAGGGCGCGCGGATATTGGTCGGTGGCGAGACAAAAGAGGGGGTCTTTGCGCCGACCGTGATGGCGGATGTTACCGATGAGATGAAGATCGTCTGCGAAGAGGTCTTTGCGCCGATCGTAAGCTTGGTGAAAGTCGAGGATTACGAGACGGCGATCGCGAAGATGAACGATTCGCCTTACGGGCTGCAGTTTAGTATCTTTACCAACGATTTGGCATTGACGCAACGTTTTATCGACGATGCCGAGTGCGGAGGCGTTGTGATCAACGAGATCCCTACGTTGCGCTTTGACGTACAACCTTACGGCGGCGCGAAACTTTCG
>JALWQQ010000289.1 GCA_027083075.1 Campylobacteraceae bacterium | reverse complement strand
TTACACAAGGGGGTAGTTTCGGTGAACAAGAGCTTGAAACGGTCAAGATACTGCAAGATGCCAAACGCTTAGGGCTTGACTTTTCGCTCATAGACGCCTATGTAGAGAGCGCGCGTCTCTTGGCGCAAAAAGAGAACGAGATAGGCGCCAAACTACTTGAAGACGATACGACACCGCACAATGAGCGCTATGCATTACTCTTTGATCTGATACTGACACTCAAACCCTATCTTTTCAACAAACATACTATCGCAGCGCACCATCACAATATCACAAAGGATGCACAATGAAACAACTGCTAAAGATCACCGGATTTGCACCCTATCTGCTCATTGTCTTTTTAAACGCCATGACCGATCTGGGGCATAAGATTATCTTGCAAAATACGATCTTTAAAGCCTATGAGGGTAGTGAACTGATGGTGCTTACCGCTTTGGTCAATGCGCTAATCCTGCTGCCGTTTATCTTTCTCTTTTCGCCCGCAGGTTATATCAGCGACAGGTATGCCAAAAGCAAGGTGATCAAAAAGGCCGCCTTTGCCGCGATCGTCATCACCCTGCTCATCACACTCAGTTACTACGCGGGGTGGTTTTGGATCGCCTTTGTGCTTACCTTTATCCTTGCGGCACAAAGCGCGATCTACTCTCCCGCCAAATACGGTCTGATCAAAGAGATGACAGGCAACGAGCACCTTGCCGAGGCCAATGCCGCCGTACAAGCGATCACCGTGATAGCAATCTTGCTCGGCGCTTTAATCTACTCGATCTTTTTCGAGTCACTGCTGCACGATCAAACGTTAGTGCCGGATGAGATACTTCGCCGGATCGCACCGCTTGGCTTTGTGCTAGTAGCGGCAAGCAGCGTCGAGTATCTCTTGGCACATCGTCTTGCCGCAACCCTACAAGCATCGTCACCTATACAGAACGACCGAAAAGAGGGTTTTGCTCCCGCTTCCTACTTTAAGCTCGACTACCTCAAGGAGAACCTCAAGGTGATCCGCTCTTCCGAAGCGATATGGCTCAGTATCATTGGACTGAGTATCCTCTGGGGCATCTCGCAAGTGGTCGTGGCGATCTTCGGCGAGTACCTCAAAGAGGAGTTGGGCATTCTCAATACCGTCACGGCGCAAGGACTGCTAACACTCTCGGGTCTTGGCATGATCGCCGGATCGCTCATGGCGGGACGCGTTAGCAAAAACTATATCGAAACGGGCATCATCCCTATCGGCGCGTTGGGGGTGGCACTTACGCTCTATTGGCTACCCTCTTTGCACAGCACCCTCTCTTTGGGGATCGATCTTTTTGCTTTCGGTCTCTTTGCGGGACTCTTTATGGTGCCGCTCAATGCCCTTATCCAATTCGCCTCACCCACAGAGCACCTCGGTAAGGTCTTGGCGGGCAACAACTTTATGCAAAACCTTAGTATGTTCGGTTTCTTGATGCTCACCGTACTCTTTGCAGCCGCGGGGCTTAGTAGCCGTGCGCTCTTTTATCTCATCGCCACGGTCGCCTTTGTCGGGATGGGCTACACCTTTGTGAAGCTGCCGCAATCTTTGGTGCGCTATGTGGTGCGCATGATCATCGGGGTGCGCTACCGTCTAAGTGTCGAAGGTTTGGAACACATCGATAGCGACAAGGGGGTGCTGCTGCTGGGTAACCATATCTCCTTTTTGGACTGGGCGATCTTGCAGATGGCGTACCCCAAGCAGATCCGTTTCGTGATGGATCGCAGCTACTACGACAAGTGGTATCTCAAACCGATTTTAAACTTCTTCGGCGTCATCCCCATCTCAAGTCGCGGCAGCAAAAGCGCGCTTGCCAAGGTCACAGAAGCGCTTAACAACGGCGATACGGTGGCGCTCTTCCCCGAAGGGCACATCACGCGCAACGGTCATCTTAGTAGCTTCAAGCAGGGATTCGAGCGCGCCTGCGAAGCGCTTGCCGAAAGCGATGCGACGATCGTGCCCTTTTATCTTCGCGGGCTTTGGGAAGATAGCTTCTCCTATGCTTCCAAGAAGCTACGCCGCAAAAAGAGCAAAGATATCTCGGTCTATTTTGGCGAAGCGATGTCGATTCATAGCAAGGCCGATGCGGTCAAACGCGCGGTTTTTGATCTCTCCGTACGCAGCTGGCAAGCCTATGCCGCCGCACTGCCTTCACTGCAAGAGGCGTGGTTCGAGACGCTCAAAGAGGAGAAACTGCCGCTCTTTATCGCCGATAGTACGGGGGTAGAGCTAAGTCAAAAGCGCTTTGCTTTGGCGGTACTGCTCTTTCGTGCCAAACTTGCCAAAGAGCTGGGCGATGCGAAGCGCGTCGGCATCATTATGCCCTCAAGCGTGGCGGGCAGCATCGTGCAGATGGCACTACTTAGCCTTGGCAAAACCATCGTCAATCTCAACTACTCCGCCGGCGATGCGGCACTCCTGCACGCCGTCAAGACAACAGGGATTCGCCATGTGGTCACCAGCGAGCGTTTTGTGACGCGTCTTGGTGCCAAAGGCTTCGATCTTAGCGCACTC
>JALWQQ010000288.1 GCA_027083075.1 Campylobacteraceae bacterium | reverse complement strand
TTCAAGCTGGTGGAGATCGTCAGTCTCGACGATGCCTATAACAACTAAAGGGTAAGTATGCAGATGCAAGAGCGCATTGAAGCGGCACTGTCGCAGATCACGCGCGCTACGGCGGAGATCATTGACCTTGAGCGCATCGAAACGCTCATCAAACGTTATGTCGAAACGGGTGAGCGCTATACGGTAAAGGCGGGCTTTGATCCGACCGGGTCGGATCTGCACTTGGGGCATACCGTGCTGTTAAGCAAGCTTCGTACCTTTCAACAAAACGGTGCGCGCATACAGTTGCTCATCGGCGACTTCACGGCAACCATCGGCGATCCTACGGGCAAAAGCGAAACGCGTAAGGTTTTGGATAGAGAAACAGTGCTTGCCAATGCCAAAACCTATACCGATCAAGTCTTTAAAATCCTCGATCCCGATCTGACTGACGTGGTCTTTAACTCCGAATGGCTGGAAGCACTGGGGGCATCCGGCTTGGTCGCGCTTACCACGACCTACAATGTTGCGCGTATGTTGGAGCGCGACGATTTTGAAAAGCGTTACAAGGCGGGCAAGAGCATCTCTGTGTCGGAGTTTATCTATCCGCTGTTGCAAGGGTACGACTCCGTAGCGCTCAAGAGCGATATCGAGATCGGCGGAACCGATCAGAAGTTTAACCTTTTGATGGGAAGACATCTACAGCGCGTTTATGGTGTGGGCAAAGAGCAGGCAGTCTTGATGATGCCGATACTCGAAGGCTTGGACGGCGTGCAGAAGATGAGCAAGTCGTTGGATAACTACATCGGCATTACCGAATCGCCGAAAGATATCTACGCCAAGACCCTTTCGATCAGCGATGATCTTATGTGGCGCTACTACGAACTTTTGAGCGAAAAGTCACTTGAGGAGATCGCTCAAATGAAGGATGAGGTTGCTGCGGGGAGACTGCATCCAAAGGCAGCCAAAGAGGCGTTGGCGATGGAGCTGGTAGCGCGTTTTTACGACAAGGCTGCGGCAAAAGAGGCAAAAGAGGCGTTCGATCGCGTCTTTAAAGCGAAGCAGACCCCCGATGATATGCCCGAGTTTTCACTCGAGTCCGGTACTTGGATCTGTAAAGCCTTGACCGAAACCGGATTGGAACCCTCCACGTCGCAAGCCAGACGTGACATCAAGCAAGGGGCGGTGCGCATCGATGGTGAAAAGGTGCAAGACGAGCGCCTTGCTCTTGACAAAGCGGGTACCTATGTGTTACAAGTAGGTAAGCGTAAGTTTGCCAAAGTAAAGGTCGGCTGATGACATTCAAGCCTTTACAGATCGGAAAGCATCGCATTTCGTTGCCTATTGTCCAGGGTGGTATGGGTGTCGGCATTTCGTGGGATCGCTTGGCGGGGTCGGTTAGCGCAGAGGGTGCGCTTGGCGTCATCTCCGCCGTCGGCACGGGTGTATACAAAAACCGTGCTTATGCCGATAAGCTGATGGCGGACGGCAGACCCTATGAGGTAGATAACTTCTACTCTAAAAAAGCACTCTTTGCCATCTTTGAAAATGCACGAAAGATTTGCGGCGATGCGCCGCTTGGCGCCAATGTGCTCTATGCGATCAACGACTATAACCGCGTAGTAAGAGATGCATGTGAAGCGGGGGCAAATATCATCATTACCGGCGCGGGCTTGCCGCTAACGATGCCCGAAGCGACAAAGGATTTTCCCGATGTGGCGCTTGTGCCGATCGTCTCTACCGCCAAAGCGTTGCGTATCTTGTGTAGGCGTTGGGAGAAGGCGCACGGTAAGGTGCCCGATGCGGTCATTGTCGAGGGGCCGCTTAGCGGCGGGCATCAAGGCTTTAAGTATGAAGAGTGCTTTTTGCCCGAAAACCAACTTGAGGCGATCTTGCCCCCTGTGGTCGAAGAGGCGAAAAAGTGGGGCGACTTTCCGGTGATCGCCGCCGGCGGCGTTTGGGATCATGACGACATTTTGAAGATGATGGCGTTGGGTGCCGACGGCGTACAGATGGGGACGCGCTTTATCGGAACGCACGAGTGTGATGCGAGCGATACCTTTAAGCAGACCATTTTGCGCGCCAAAGAGGAGGATATCAAGCTTTTTAAGTCCCCCGTGGGCTATCCTGCACGCGGTGTCAAGACGGAGCTGCACAAGCGTGTCGAAGAGGGGACGGCGCCGAAGGTGGCGTGTATCTCCAACTGTGTTGCACCGTGCAATCGCGGTGAAGAGGCAAAGGCGGTCGGATACTGCATCGCCGATCGTTTGAGCGACGCATATGACGGTAAACTCGAGACGGGACTCTTCTTTACAGGTGCCAACGGATACCGACTCAGCGAGATCATCTCCGTGAAGGAACTTTTGCATAAGTTGGTGCACGGAGAGGATGCGACGCTTTCGGAGTAGGGTGTGCGTCTTTTACTGCTCTTTGTTCTTTCGTTCGGGCTACTTTCGGCCTCTTCGAACCTCTTGACACAAGCCGAAATAGTCAAAGGCGAGTTGCGTCTACAGTTTGCGCACACCATTCATAAACGCGATGTCAAGCAC
>JALWQQ010000287.1 GCA_027083075.1 Campylobacteraceae bacterium | reverse complement strand
TGTACTCTATGCCTTGGCAAAAGAAGAGACACGCTTCACGGTGCTGATCTCCGATACGATCGATGTAGCCAAAGGCAACCTTGAGTTTATCAAGGCAGAGATAGAGGCAAACAAAAACTTTGCTTTTGATTTCGATATCGCACCCTCCGAGACATGGAGCGAAGAGCAGATCACGCTTAAGGTAGGCAAGAGGCTTTGCAAGGTTAAAGCGTATGGCTCGGGCAAGCGCATACGGGGAGCGAACTTTTTGGGGCACCGTCCCGATCTGATCATCCTTGACGATATCGAAAACGACGAAAATGTCCAAAGCAAAACGCAGCGCGACAAGCTCTACGAGTGGTTTAAAAAGGCGATCTTGAAGCTTCCCGACCGAAAACGCCCCTACACGCTGATCGTGATCGGCACCGTGCTACATCACGATTCGGTGCTCTCTCGCATCGCCAAACGCAAAGACTTCATACACAAACACTTTCCGCTGGTGCTTGCCTTTCCGACGCACATGGAGGCGTGGGAGAAGCTTGCCGCGATGCCGATGTCGCAAGCAAGAGCGCGATACGAAGCGAAGAGGACATACTACGACAAAGGCGCGGAGCTTGACGACGAGGGGCTTGATCTTTTTGAAGTGATGATGGAGTACTTCGAGGATATCGACAGCTTTATGAGCGAACTGCAAAACACCCCCATCACCAAAGAGAAGCTGATCTTTTCGCACTATCGTACCTATGAGGGCAAAATGCCGCCGTGCGATGCGTACTACATCGGTGTCGATCCCTCTCTTGGCAAGAGTAAAAAGAGCGATTATTTCGGCTTGGGGTATCTGGGATACAACGCTACGCACAAAACATTTTATACCGCGATCAAAGGCTACAAGATCCCCGCCATAGAGATGGTCGGTCGCATCATCGATCTCTATATCCGTCTTGCACAAAGCAAAAAGCCCGTTATCGTGGCGATAGAGACGGTGGCGTTTCAAGAGTTTTACAAAGATACGCTGATTCGCGAAGCCAAAGCGCGCGGCTTGCACATCCCCGTCAAAACCTACCGCAACACCTCGCCCAAACAGCTGCGCATCGAAGCGATGGCGCCGCTTGTTAAAGAGGGAACGATCCTTGTAAGCAAAGAGGACTATCTGCTTATCGAGGAGTTGGAGACCTATCCCAAAGCGCCGCATGACGATCTGCTTGATGCGATGGAGATGGCGTACCGCGCCTATAGCGGCATCGCGATCGCAGACCTTCTTGCGATGCGTCGCGCGGTAGAGAATAGCCGATACAAATTTACCAAAGCAAGGAGCAGGTATGTCTGAGACAAAGCGCCTTGAGCGCCCGATCATCATAGAAAGTAAGCGTCCGCAGCTACTCGAAGGTGTAAGCATAACAGAGCTAAAAGAGATCCTTGTGGGCAACGACCTTGCAAGGTCTCTTGCGCTCTATGAGCTTATGTTGCAACGAGACCTACACCTCAGTGCCGCCGTCAACACACGCAAAGAGGCGATCGCAACGATGTCCTACACGATAGACGCACCCGATGCCATCCGAAAGTACCTCCAAGCTTATCTTGAGCGACACTTCGATCTTAGCGGCTTCATAGAGACGCTTTATAGTGCGCTGGAGTACGGTTTTTGTGTCGTGGATCTCGTCTATGGCATCAGGCGCATCGAGGGCAAAGAGTTGTTGGTACCCGTAAAGTTTCGTCGTATCGATGTGCACCATTTCGACTTCGACAACGCACGCGCACAAAAAGGCGAACGGGCAGCCTTATACATCAGAGGCAAAGAGAAAAAACGCTACCTTGATCGATTTGACGAAAGAAAGCTGCTGCTACACCTACACAAAGAGTCGGCACAGACGCATATATGCCGCTACTCACCGCTCTATCGCGCCGCGTGGTTTGTAGCACTCAAACACCAAGCGATCGCGGCAAATATGCAATACTTCGACGCACTGGGGATCCCGCCGCTTATTATCAACTATGACGGTAGAGACGAAAAAGAGATCGAGGCGGTACTCTATCAGGCGCTTTCGCTTCGCTCCAACTCGGTAGGTGTCTTTCCCGAAAACACAGCGGTCAAACTACTGACAGAGGGGGCAAGCAAAGCGGACTTCTTGAGCTTTATCAACTATATAGACAAAGAGGTCAGCTTCTTTATCACATCGCAAGTGCTTGCAACAGATGCGCAAAAGAGCGGTAGCTACGCGCAGGCGAAGGTGCACGAAAACCGCCTGCACACGAAGCGAGACAGCGATGCGAAAAGGATAGCCAAGGGCGTTACGACGCTTCTTGAGCATATCGTTTCGCTCAACTTTAGCCAAGAGGAAGGCGTGCGCTTTGCCTTTTTGTTTCCGCAGGAGCAAGACGCCAAGATGCAAAGCGAGATCATCAAAAACCTCACCGGCGCAGGCTATCTCATCCCGCCCGAAGAGATCGAAAAGATCTTCGGCATCAAAGGGATCTCGACAAATCGCGCAACGCAAAGCAACGATGCCAAGACGCCGCTTGATGCCTACACCCCGCCACCGCGTATGATCAATGC
>JALWQQ010000286.1 GCA_027083075.1 Campylobacteraceae bacterium | reverse complement strand
TCGCCCTGCTCGCGATTGGTTGCGCCGCAGACCGAACAGCGGATATAAGGATCGCAACTCACTGCTGTGCTCCGAAACGTTTTTCATAAAGCTCCCAAAGCTGCATCGGCGGCATCGTATAGGTCAGATAGAGATCGATAGCCACAAAGAGCAGCAGTGAAAAAAAAGCGATACCCAAATGCACTTGCGCATACCCGACCAACTTGACCAACGCGACCAAGATGCTGATGAAAAAGATATCCGCCATATTCCACGGATGCGAGAGCGAAAGCCACACCAATGTAAAGTGTACTATCGCTTTGGCACGCCTCTTGAGCATCAAGAAAAAGAGTAGCGTTTGCGCCAAAAAGAGCGCCAAGGGAAAGAGAAAGATCAACATAAAGACAAAAGTCGAGACAAAATAGAAACCGTTTTCAAAGAGTATATACGCCGTTTGCGGGATGCCAATCGACTCCTCTTTGCCCAAGAGTCGTAGACTTAGAAGCGGAAAGAGATTTGCCAAAGCAAAAAAGATCAAGCCGCTTAGGCTTAATGCCAAACCCTTGTGAAGCATCAAGCTATCTTCTCTGTAGAGCGTCGCGCCGCACCCCTTACAGACGGCGCGTTCACCTTCCGACAACGGTACACGCTTAGAGAGGGTATGACACTTAGGACAGATGATCAGTGCATCCAACTCTTCTTGATCGTTTTTATCTTGCATTGTTATAATTATACCCAAATCGAAAAAGGAGTACGATGCGACTCTTATGCATCGGGGGCGACATAGATCATGCGCACCACACCATCGAGACAGTTGCTTGCGATGCGCTTGAGACAATTGCACCGATCGATAAGTACGACTATATTGTCATCAGCGGCGGTGACGGCACCCTACGAAGAAGCGTCGAAGCGCTACTGAAACGCTTTGACTCCTTGCCCCCGATCCTCTTTCATCCGACCGGCTCTTTTAATGTGATCGCCAAACTCTATCGCACCACACCCATCGAAACCCGCCTGCAAGCACTTGCGGACGCCAAATCACTACGCATGGTGCGGCATACCGTCTATACGATCAACGATCGTCACTTTCTCTTTAGCGCGGGTAACATGGGCGATGCGATGCACATCATGCTCTCCGAAACGCTTCGCTTCGGATTTTTAAAAAGGGGTGCACTCAAGTATCTGCTTGCTTTTGTACTGCTCTTACCTGCACATCTGCTGCTTACGCCCTTTATGCTGCTGAGTAAAGAGAAGTTCTTTATCTTTACGCCGTTACGAAAGATCAAGCGCTTCGGTCGCTTCTTCGGTGATGTCGAGGCGCTGACGGTTCGCCTTTCGCATGGTCATCACTATGTAGAGCTTGACGGCGATCTTGTGCTTTTCGAAACGCCGACGTTGCATATCCGTAAGGCAGATCACATTACACTTGTGACATAAAAGACTCTACCCGCGGATCGGTACGAATGATACGATGCAAATAGGCATCGAAGTCGCCGCCGTGGTAATCGATGCGTAGATGGCGAGGGTCGGTCGCACGCGAAAGCGCCACGTAAAATTGGCTCGGGGCAAAGATATGATCGACATTACAGACCAGCTTGTCGATACTCATCCCTTGTGACTTATGGATCGTTACGGCATAAGCAAGCTTAACGGGAAACTGCGACAGTGTCGCCAATACCCTCTCTTTGGGTCCACCCGCATCGTCCACGCCAAGCTCGGTAAGATCAAAGTCATGACGTTCAATGCGCACGAACGCCTCCTCCTTCTCGACGATCAGATGCGTCTCCTCTATCTTGCGCAAGATACCGCGTTCTCCGTTGACAAAAGATCCCCATTTGTTCATCGTAAAGAGTACCGGCGCACCCTCTTTGAGTGTCAATTGCGCATCAACAGGCAGGGTCTGTACCCAACGCTGTAGCTTTCTTTCGTCAACCGTTTCGTGTGTTTTGATGTCGGCAAAGAGGATCGTCTCTTCGCTTTGCAGAAGATTGAGTTGCATGCGATTGTAGCGCGCCACCTCGGCATTGCGCCCGTAGAGCATCGTCGGGTTGTCATCATCAAGCTCTTTGTGATGCAGCATAGAGAGGTACTCCCTTACTTCTGCATCGCAGCTGCCGTGACGGATACGCTCCAAGATCTCGGCAAAGTAGCGATCTTTTGTGCGATGCATCGTGCGCAACACAATGGTATGAGGTACAAACGCCTCCCACGCTTCGGACTCGAAGGCATAGAGCCGCTCCCCCAAAAGTCCCGCCTCCGAGCGCTGCACGGGCGGCAACTGAAAAAAGTCGCCCACAAAGAGCAGATGTCCGCAGTAGCCCAAACTCTGCAAGCGAAAACGCACCATCTCAAGCAAAGCGCTGCCCACCATCGATATCTCGTCGATGACGATCAGATCGGTAGCGGCAAGTATCTTGCGAAGATCGCGTAAACGCCGCTTGTTGTATTTCTCTTGTGCTGCCAGTGCCTCAAAATCCGAGGCGATCCCGAAGGCAAAAAAGCTATGCAGCGTAAAGCCGCCGATATTCACGGCACTGACCCCCGTCGAGCCCAAAGC
>JALWQQ010000285.1 GCA_027083075.1 Campylobacteraceae bacterium | reverse complement strand
CTTATAGAAGTGATCATAAAGCTGCCGGAAGCAGGTATTGTCGGCAGGACTCTTGCAGTGATGAGGCACGACGTTACCGAACTTATCAACAAGTACCCAGATTCTAAACGCGGCGTTTCGCAAGGCGGTATCGGTCGTTATCGGCGGTAACGGTACGCGCGTCATATTCTTGTCGACTTTGAAATGAGCGAAGATATTTTTCCGACCGCTTGCATCCAATGTCTGAATAACGCTACTGTCGGGATTGGAACAGACGAAAGTAGCGTTTTTGTCTTTAAATACATTGGCGTTGATCAACTCCACATCGACGGTGCAGCCGTTACAAACCGCCTCCGTACTATAAAATGGCTTCTTCGCTCCCTTCGCATACGCCACTACGTCAACTGCAAAAGGCTTACCTACCACCTGCGTATAGAGCGGATATTTTTGGTTTGGCTTCCCGGAGCTGTTGCGCCTTTCAACATTAAAGGTTCCGTAAAAAGGGTGATAGACCAAAGACTGGGCACAACGGGGAATGTTATCTTGATTGAGCAGATAAGGAACGGGACCGGAGCCGAAATTGATCGTTGTATTTAACTCGAAGCCGATCGTGCCGTCATAACCGTTCTTGCTCAAATCGTAAACAAACTTGCTAAAGTAGCGCTGCAGCTTGCGTATTTTCCCTCCGTTACTTGTAAGATTCTCTCCGATAGCGATACTCGGGTGCGCAGGCGTATGTTGCGCAGTCGTAATCGCGGGGATGAAGGTGTTGACATTGTTCGGAGCATAATAGGCTTTCTTAAACGTTACGCCTGCAGCGGGACTAAGCCTAAAGTTTATCTTGCTGTTGTCGAAGTCGAAATCCCCCACTTCGCTCTTGATCGCCAAATCGATAGAGAGCGTACCTTTATGCATCGCATGGAATTTTCTTACCCCGCCACCCGAATCGCTAATGTCGTAACCGTCGAGCTGCACGCTATAATCGTAACACAACTTGGGAACATACAGCTCGGTGGCAAACGCTATCATACTCGGCATATAGGCATCCTGTGTCGTACCGAGCGTAATAGTCGCCTTGCTTTGGTTGGTACGAATGGGACGATTGCTACCGCCTAAGGTGCCCACCTGTGTCGTGTGAATATCGATACCGTTGTTGTTAAGGTATTTCGGGTTTCTATTGGGTACGCCCTCTATAACGGAGGCAAAATAGCTACCTGCACCACTGGTATCGGGAAGTGTGTAAGTATAGCCGTTTTGGTTGGTCAACTCGGCATAATCTCCCAAAATATTTCTATCTCCCTCGCCCGCAAAGATAGAGAGCGTCGAATCGACGCCGTTAGGTGCGCTGGTCGGGGTTCTAAATCCGGAAACGTTGATTTTTTGTTTCGGATTTGTTGCGGCATACAATATCTCGTAACCATCAAAAATCGCAATATTACGCAACTTTTCGGCGGCTTGCGTACCATTATCATAAACGATAACCAACGCCCAAGCACCGTAGTTTCCCAGACCGTCCGGATATCTTCCTTGATCGTTGTACCATTGCTTATACGGTGGATAGTAATAATATTTAAGACTCCTTGTCATCCCACTACGTGTAGCGAGGTTTGCCACCGTATAGGTTCCTACGGGCGATCTACCCTTCAGCAGATCGGTTACGTCGGCAAAGGCGGCATACTTATAAGAAACTTCGTATCCGTCGTAACGTTGTCGATCCATATCGACCTTATCCGGTCTAATGGTATGATAGATGCCGTTGCCTATCTTTAATTGTATCGTTTGATTGCGTATCTTTTTACGGATGCGACCGGCAATGGTGGCAATACTACTACTTGCATAAAAGCCAAATCCTTTAAATATCTTATCGGCACCAAAGTCATAGTCGCTATTGTGCAGATACCCCTGCCAGTATAGTCCCGCCCAGATGATCTTTGCATTCGAGATATCGATACCGGACTGTTTCGATGCGATCGATGCACTTGAAGAATTGAAACGTTTTTTGTCTCCCGGATCGACATTGACATATCTTAAATTCAAATGATCATTAGTCAGACCGCTTCCGATCGTATCGGGCTCTTGTCTCAATACCGTATTGCCGATTACTTTAACATTGCCCTTGATATTGGTCGAGTAACGCAACTGAAATTTACGTCGATCGGCATGTCCCGTTGCAGTAAATACAAACACAAAAATCAGAAGAAATCCCACATAGCGAAAGACAGAAGGTTTCATAACCCATACCCTTTTCTACAAAATAATCTATAGCGTAAGCATCTCGTACCCTTGGATCCAATAACTATAAAAGTCTATATTAAGATTATAAGCGATACGGCATTAATCCATTCTTAGAGCCATAGACTTTTTAACGTTTTGTGCGCTATGATTATAGACGTAACTTGGAAGAAGGGATCCTATGAACACCTATTTTCGCATCACTATCTTTCTCTTCGGGCTTGCGCTCTTAGGCGGCTGTAGCGGCACAACGGACGAAGCGCTCAAGAGCTACAATAAATCGGCACTCTACTGGTATGATCACCTTACCGAAGCAATCGTCAAGGGCAATCTTGATAAAGCGGATAAATATTACCTCTCGCTCAAAAGCGAACACGCACGCTCTCCACTCCTACCTACCGCAACGCTAATCTTGGCGCAAGCACATAGCGACAAAGAGGAGTATCTACTGGCAGGCTATTACCTCGATAGTTATAAAAAGCGCTTCGGTAACGAAAATAACGCCGACTATATCGACTTTCTAAAGCTCAAAGCCTCCTTTTTGGGTATCAAAGATATCAATAAAGATCAAAAACTCATCACCGACGCACTACAAGAGAGCGAACGTTTTCTCTATCGCTATCCCGATTCACCCTATCTGCCGCTTGTCGATACGATCCGTACACGTCTGCTGATGGCGCAGTATCTACTCAACGAAAATATCGCCGCACTTTACGCGCGCATTGGCAAAAAAGAGGCGGCAAAGATCTACCGCGAAAAGAACGAAAACTCTCCGCTTAAACAAAGCGATATCGCACCACCTAAACGCGGCATCTTCTCGAAGATCTTCGATTAGTCCGAAGCGGTTGCGCATTTTATGCGCAGATGCTATACTTCCGATACGAAATACTACCTTCTAAGTAAGGATTGCAACGATGCAACTTAGCGACTATAGCGACTTCCCTACGGCACTACCGATTGTCGCCGAGGACGAACTCTTTTTATACCCTTTTATGATCAGTCCCATTTTTCTAAGCAAGCAGAGCGATATCGACGCGGTAAGCGATGCAATGGAAAACAACACCCCTCTGATGATCGTGCCGACGCGCGAAGGGATGGAGGGCGAACGCAGTTTCGAAGCGCTCTACCCCGTCGGTGTGATCGGTAGCGTCATGCGCAAGGTACAGATCCCCGACGGGCGTATCAAGATCCTCTTTCAAGGGCTAAGTAGAGGGCGTATCGTAGAGCGGCTCGAAGCGCCCTACCTCAAAGCGATCGTCGATACGATCAAGCCGTTGCCTTACGATGAACTTCGCGTCGCCGCATTGATGGGCGTGCTCAAAGAGAAGATCAAGAGCTTAGCAGGCTATACCAATACCATCCCTAACGATCTGGTCAAAACGATCGAAGAGAACGACGAGCCCGAGCGTATCGCCGATTTGATCTCTTCGATGCTCAAACTGCCTAAAGAGAGTGCCTATAGCCTCTTTATCGAGCCCGATATGGAAAAGCGACTCATGGGTCTGATCGATGTGATCACCGCGGAGATCGAGGCGGCAAAGATAGAGCGAGAGATCCGATCCAAGGTGCATAACAAGATTGAGCAGAGCAACAAAGAGTACTTTTTACGCGAACAGCTCAAAGAGATACAAAAAGAGCTGGGGGTCGACACCCACCGTGACGAAGAGATGGAGCGTTTTCGTGAAAAGATCGAAGCGCTCAAGCCCTACATGGATGAAGATGCCTACAAAGAGGTTTCGAAGCAACTGGAGCGTCTGGCGCGCATGCACCCCGATAGTGCCGATGCCAATGTACTACAAAGCTATCTCGAATGGGTACTGGAGCTGCCTTTCGGCAAGCTCTCCAAGAAACAGTTAGATGTCGAAACGGTACGCGAAACACTTGACAAGGATCACTATGGTCTAAAAAAGCCTAAAGAGCGCATCGTCGAGTACTTCTCCGTTAAAGAGTTGGCACAACTTCGCGGCATCAAAGATGAAGAGCTCAGCGGTGCAATCCTCTGTTTTGCCGGACCTCCGGGTGTGGGCAAAACCTCCTTGGCAAACTCGATCGCTACCGCACTTGAGCGCCCCTTGGTGCGCATCGCACTCGGGGGTCTGGAAGATGTCAATGAGCTTCGCGGACATCGCCGCACCTATGTCGGTGCGATGCCGGGACGCATTGTGCAGGGTCTCATCGAAGCCAAAAGCATGGATCCTGTCATGGTGCTTGACGAGATCGACAAGGTAGGACGTAGTATGCGCGGTGATCCGACGGCAGCACTGCTTGAGATACTTGATCCCGAACAGAACAAGAAGTATCGCGACTACTACCTTAACTTCAATATCGATCTAAGCAAAGTGCTCTTTATCGCTACGGCAAACGACCTCTCTCGCATTCCCGCGCCCTTGCGCGATAGGATGGAGTTTATCGGGCTCAACTCCTATACGCCCAATGAAAAGTTCGAGATCGCCAAGCGCTACCTCATCCCCCAAGAGCTAAAAAAACACGCGCTTCGCAAAGACGAATTTTCGATCTCGGATAAAGCCCTAAGGTTACTCATAGACGCTTATACGCGCGAAGCGGGGGTGCGCAACCTCAGGCGAAAGATCGCCACGTTGATGCGCAAAGCGGCGACAATGCTACTGGAAAACGGCGATTTGCACCATGTGCGTGTGACACGCAAAAACCTATCGAAATTTGCCGACAAAAGGGTCTTTGAGTTTACGACGGTACACGAATCACCCGGCGTAGGGATCGTCAACGGCTTGGCGTGGACCTCGGTAGGCGGTGATGTCTTGACCGTAGAGGCGATCAAGATCAAGGGCAAGGGTGGCTTACAGCTGACCGGAAGTCTTGGGGACGTGATGAAAGAGTCTGCACGTATCGCTCATTCGGTCGTTAAGATCCTCATCGACAACGGTACGCTTGAGATCGATCAAAAAGCGATACCCAAAACGGCAAAAGAGAAAGAGGAAAAAATTACGGTTGATGCCAGCGAAGTCTATAAGCGCTACGATCTACACCTGCATGTACCCGAAGGTGCTACTCCTAAAGACGGTCCAAGTGCGGGCATCACGATGGCAACGGCGATCGCTTCTATCCTTAGTGATCGCAAAGTCGACAACAAGGTTGCAATGACGGGTGAGTTGACACTTAGCGGCAAGGTACTGCCGATCGGCGGACTCAAAGAGAAGCTGATCGCCGCCTATAAAGCGGGGGTCAAAAGAGCACTCATACCGGCAAAAAACTACGAGAGAGATCTCGATGAGATCCCGACGGAAGTGAGTGACGCACTTAAAATCATTCCTGTGACAACGATCGAAGAGGTGCTTGAAGCGGCACTGCTATAAGGGTTCCTATGACCACTGCTTGAGCTTGGCATAAAGCTCCTCTTCCTTGATAGGCTTTCTAAGAAAATCGTTTGCTCCATTATCAAAAACAATGCTCTTTTTTGTATCGTCGGTAGAGAGCACAATGACGGGGATATGCGAATACTTCATGTCGGCACGGAAAATCTTCAAAAACTCCACACCGTCGAGTATCGGCATGATCACATCCAAGAGTATAATATTGAAATCCTCTTCTTTTTTGAGTCTATTGAGTGCATCCGATCCGTTTTCCGCCTCGACCACTTCTGTGACATCCGGATTTTTCTTCAACAGTGTGTGCAGCAGTTTACGATTGATAAAATCATCGTCTACTACCAGAACCTTCAATCCCATACTTAACCTCTCACGCTTCTAATCAATCTTTCGAGTTCTTCTCTGGAAGAGGCGCTCGCATCATAACGTACGCCGTCTCCCATCCCCTCTTCCCCGCTATCAACCAGTATGATATCATAGTTTCGCATAGAGGCAAGTTTCGAGATGGAACCCATCTCTTCATTGTAAAGATCGTAAGACTCTCCCATGGCGTGCAAGACCTTAGCTAACAGCTTTCGCTCCAGAGGCTGTCTTCTTGCGATAAGAATGCGCTTTTTGTCTGCAGCACTCTCTTGTTCTTGGTGCGTTCGGGTTACGGAAGTCGTCGCTACTTCTTGCGTCGAAATATCTTCATCCAAGGGGGGCAAATCAAGCTCTATCGTCGTTTCATTCTCTTCTGTTACAAGAGCATGAACGGGAACCTCTATAGGCTCTTCGTTCGACCTCTTGTCCGGTACGATCTTTTCCTCATGTACAACCGTTCTTTCTCTCTTTGTGCTACGTACCGCCTTATGTTTCAAAAACTTGTTTAAGATATATGTCAATTCCGAAGTTTCGATCGGTTTTGTAATGTACTCGTCAAGTCCTTCGTTTAAAAAGCGCTCTCTATCGCCCTTGAGAGCATTTGCCGTCAATGCCACAATCGGCACGTGCGCTACACCCTCGTCCTCCTCGTAGTCCAAGATCTCATGTGTCGCCTCGACTCCATCCATTACAGGCATCTGAATATCCATGAAGATCATATCGTAGTTGTGAGACTTGCGTTTTTCGAAGGCTTCCAACCCGTTGTTGGCAAGATCGACATTCAAACCGAAATCTTCAAGTACACGCTTGATCAATTTTTGGTTGATAATGTTGTCTTCAACCACCAAAATATCCGCATCAAAGCGTGTAGCCTGCTCCTCCTCTTTGTCGAAGACATTAAGCGGTGCCGTCTTTGTCGTGGTTCTAAAGAAGAGCTTGAGTTTACTGGGTGTCACGGGCTTAAAGATCGTATGCTCTTGAGGTATGCCCAACTCTTCTATCTTGCTGCGACTCGTTACGTTGGCAATGACTACAAGCTTCTCTTTGTCGATATGATCGATTGCATCGATCATATTTTGCTTTGCTTTGTCGATATCGACCCAGTAACTATCGCAAAAATCGAAGTCCAACAACTCTTTTAGCTCTCCAACGGACTCGAAATATTTGATTTCGGGACCGAAGTAGGCAAGATACTTCTGCAGATAGGTATCGAGCTTGGTCGGTATCGCCTGTTGATACTTGCCTATTATCAACTCTTTGTAAGCATGATAATATTCGTCTTTACCGCCGGAGACCTCTTCAAGCGGCAAGGTAAAGAAAAAGGTGGTACCTTTGTCCTTTTCGCTCTCCAACTCGAGTTTGCCGCCCATCAATTCGACAAATTGACTGGAGATCGTCAACCCCAAACCGGTGCCGCCGTACTTTCTCGTAACGGAAACATCCGCTTGCGAAAAGGCCTCGAAGATACGCGACTGCTGCTCTTTGGTCATACCGATACCGTTATCTTGCACTTTAAAGAAGATAAGCGATCTGCCTTCGTCGTTTACCCCCTCTTTTTTCTCAATCTCCACGTTGATTTCCCCGCCATAGCTGGTAAACTTGATCGCATTGCTCAAAAGATTGATCAATACCTCTTTAATCTTCGTCGGGTCACCTTTTAATTTATGGGCGATGGTCGGATCCATATAGAAGTTAAGGTCGATATTTTTCTCCGCGGCACTCACCGCATAGGTATCAACGGCACTCTCAAACTCTTCATAGGCATCGAAAACGATATTTTCGATCTCGATTTTGTTGCTTTCGATCTTGGAGAGGTCGAGGATGTTGTTGATAATATTGAGCAGGTTCTCCGAACTCTTGTCGATGATCGACAAAAACTCTTGCTGTTCCGCCGTAAGTTCGGTACTCTTCAACAGCTCCGTAAAGCCAACGATACCGTTAAGTGGGGTACGGATCTCATGCGACATATTTGCCAAAAAGAGCGATTTTGCCTCATTGGCCTGCAAGGCGGCTTGCTTATCTTCCTTTGCCGTTTCGACCAATGCCTCGAGGAAGTGATAGGCCTGTTGGGTGCCCTCCGGTGTATCAAGGTCGATATTTTCTATCGACGCCATATTTTGATTGAGATACTCCTCGCTCTCTTTCATCTCTTCAACCGCTCTGTTCAAAACGGTTTGTAGTTCTCGGATATTGTAGGAGATATCTCTTGTGGTATTGTACGCCAACCATGCCAACAGAAGGCTAAGCAACAAGATGGCCGCCGCGATCGCCAAGAGCATCAACTGCTTTTGGAGAAAGAGCTGCGTCTGCTTCCACAAAACATCGGAGAGAACCAACTCGATCTTAGAGAGCAGTGCGATTTTTTTGGTCTGTAGCGCAAACCAGTCGGTAACATCTTCGGCGTAATCACCGTTATCCACATCGGTTTGAATCGCCGACGACGTTTCCGCCAAATTTTTCAAAAAACTCTGCGTCTCTTTGTTTTGCAGTAGCTTACTTAACGCCTCCTTTACACCAGGGTTACTTACCGTAACCAAATTAAAACCGTTTGCTTTGGTTTTAAATTCGTCCCATTTGGCAATCTCGTCGAAAGACATAGAGGCTTTTTTAGTCATAAAGTATGCTATATAACCTCGTTCGATTGCACTGTACTCTTTGGCGATGTAGACCTTTGAAAGGCTACTCAAGAGCGAGGCGATTTTCGTATTGAAGCCGAAGCGTGTGATCTGCAACATACTCTCTGCCATCGGATCGACAAGTTTTGCCTGATACTCTCCGAAGAAGACCTCCGGAAACTCCTTCTTTTCAACCACGGCACGGATCTTGGGTAACGCCGCAATACCCGCCAACATACGATTGTACGCAACCCTATCCTCTTGTGCCAAATGTTTCATCGGAACATAACGCGACAAGAACTCGGTTATCTTCGTACGCTCTAAAGATAGATTTTTCTTAAGACGTGCAAATGCGCTCTGCGTCTCTTGATACTGCTTGTGCAGCATATCGGCATACCTACGACGATCGGTACCGATATACATCGCCGCCACATCACGCTCCGTACCTGCTTGCAAGAAAGCCTCGTCGATATAAGCGTTGTTCTTAAGTATGGTCTGCAGGGTATGCGCGCGTTCGAAGTTTACATAAGAGGTTACCAAAAAGTAACCGGAAAGGGCGATAAGCATGGCGATCGGCACTACGGCGATTAGTTTCAGTCTATTACGAATGGTCATGGTCGATCCTTTTTATGCTTTGCTTTGTCGATGGGCTTGCATTTGTGCATCAAACGCAATAAATTTCGCCCAGTAGCGTCGCACCAACTCGGGTACACGCTCGATATCATCGTTAAACTGTATATCGTAAAGGCTCTGTGCAAGCGGTTCGATCCTTAGATTGCTTGCCGCCCCTTTCAGTAAATGTCCGATCTTTTGAACCGTCTCCAAGTCTCCTTGCTGATATGCAAGCAGTATGCGCGGGGTCTCGCTTTTTGCCTGCTCGATAAAATCTATCACAAACTCCTCGATGAGCTCTTTGGGAAGATTGAGATCCCGTGCAGCATCTTCGACTTTAAAGTCGAAATGCTCCGGCGCCACATCATCCAGAGCGATAGGTTCACGCATAAGCAGCGGCTCCTCCTCCACTCGATCTTCTCGTTCGACTATGTGCGCTGCCTCCGGTGTCGCTTCCGAGGTCACTTCGGGCGTCGTTGCATGAGAAAGATCCGTCTGCCTCTCCTCTTCGCTAGACTGCAAAGATGCCAAGGTTTCGTAAAACGACCGTACGACCGATTCGCGTATTTCGTCATCATCCGTTTCAACGATCCTCTCCAAAGGCTCCACAAGAAGATCGATTCGCAGGAGATGACCGAGGTGCTCCAACTCGGAAACAGCCGCTTGTCGCTGCAACGGATCTGAACTTTTGAGCATCTCCTCTTTCTCCATAGCACTGCGTGCATATTCGCAAAAAAGATCGCGATACTCATCAAGCGATATGCCGATCTCTTGACTCTTTTGGAGAAAATCCACAAAGATAGGCTCGGCTCGAGGAGGCACCTGTGATTCGACCTTCTCATCCTCTTTAACAAGAAGCTCCGCTTCGCTTGGTGCACTCTTCTCTTCCCTTCTCTCTACGACGGACAAAGTATCTTCATAACGCGCCTGCTCTTCGGATACCGCCTCCGGCAACTCTATCCGCTCATCCTCATCTTGCGACTGTACCTCCGGTTCTTCGATCGCTTCTTCGGTTTT
>JALWQQ010000284.1 GCA_027083075.1 Campylobacteraceae bacterium | reverse complement strand
GGCTTATACCAAGCTCTTGAGAGAGTTTGCGCGCCCCCATCCCGTAAAGAAGTCCGAAGTTGATCGACTTGGCAAAGTTGCGCTTCCGCTTTGCTTCAGCTTCGCCAAAGAGCTTGATCGCCGTAGCGAGGTGGATATCTTCACCCTGTTCAAACGCTTCACGTAACGCCCTATCTCCGCTAAAGTGCGCCAAGAGCCGCAACTCGATCTGCGAATAGTCGATGCTCACCAGCCGCTTGCCCTCTTCGGCGACAAAGGCGGCACGCACCTTGCGACCCAGCTCACTGCGCACCGGGATATTTTGCAAATTGGGATCTTTGGAGCTAAGCCGTCCGGTAGAGGTGCCGGTTTGCACAAAAGAGGTGTGGATACGCCTATCGGGGTCTTGCATTGCCAGTTGCAAAAGCGGCTTGACATAGGTCGAGAGCATCTTGTGCACTTCGCGATATTCGAGGATCTTTTCGATCACCGGATGCTCGCCCATCAAAGAACGTAAGACTGCTTCGTTGGTGCTATAGCCCGTTTTGGTCTTTTTGCCCCCTTTGAGCCCCAACTTTTGAAAGAGTACTGCCCCAAGTTGTTGGGTCGATTTGATATTAAATTCACTGCCGCTTAGCTCATAGATCTCTTGTGTCAACTGCGCAATCCGCGCCTCCAACTCTTGCTGTAAGCCCTGCAGATGTGAGATGCTTACCTTGATGCCGCGTCGCTCCATCGCAATAAGCACATTGATAAAGGGATACTCCACACGCTTCGCCTCGACAAGCAGATCGGCGATCGATGCCAACTCGAAGTGCTCTTTGAGGATCTCGTACAGCAGCCGTGTCATCCACGCATCTTCAGCCGCATAAAAGGTCGCCTCTTCGATAGGCACACTGGAGAAGTCCTCGCCTTTTTTGACGGTATCTTTAAAAGAGCGCATCTCGTAGCGCAAATAGCGCATCGCCAGATGGTCTAGCCCTACGCGCGATCCAGGGTCAAGCAACCACGCCATGATCATCGTATCGGCAAAGGGTATCTGCTTGGCAATGCCGTGGCTATAGAGTACACCAAGGTCAAACTTGAGATTTTGTCCGACGATGCGACACTTGGCAAAGAGACGCTTGATCGCCTCGAGTGCATCCTCCAACGCCACTTGCTCTCCCACACCGAGATAGCTGTGGGCAATCGGCACATAATACGCCTTGCTGCTCTCACTACAAAAACTAAAACCTACCAAACGTGTCGTTGCGGTATCAAGCGAGGTGGTTTCGGTGTCGAATGCCACGATCGTGTCGGGTGCGATCGCATCGATCGTCTCAAAGAGCACTTGCGGGTTCGACAGTGTCACCGCCTCAAAGTGAAGCTTTGGCGCCTCCTCCTCGATCTCGGGGCGACACGCCGCCTCTTCAGGACTAGCAACCTCGGCTTTTTTGAGCGCTTGGCGCATCTCATATTTGACAAAATCATCCGCCAGACAAGTGAGGTAGTTTTTGTGCTCGAAGCGATAGCTCTCCAGCGGCAGATCTTCATAGACATCATTGCGCAATCGCACCAAATCGCGCGACAAAAAGGCGTTCTCTTTCCCCTCTTCGAGTAGTTTTTGAATGCGTGGCGTGCCGGCTTCTTCAAGATGTGCATAGAGATTTTCAAGGGTATGAAAGCGGTTGATGAGCTTGGATGCGGTCTTTTGACCGATCCCTTTGACGCCGGGGACATTGTCGCTACTATCACCCAGCAGTGCTTGAAAATCGATAAAATCCTTCGGATCGACCTCAAATTTGACCCGACACCCCTCTTCGTCAATCACGTGTTTTTTGACCGCATCGACAATGACGATCTTTTGATCTTCGATGAGCTGATAGAGATCTTTGTCATGTGAGACAATGCGCACCCCCATGCCTTGCTCCTTACCGATGCGAGCGATGGTGGCAATGATGTCGTCCGCCTCAAATCCCTCCTTCGAGAGATTGGGAAAGCCCATACGCTCAATCCACTCGATGGCTACCTCAAGTTGCAATTTAAGCTCTTCGGGCGGCGGCGGACGGTGGGCTTTATACTCGGGGTAGATCGTTTTACGAAAGCTTGGTCCCGGCGCATCAAGCGCAAAGAGCAGATAGTCGGTGTTGTGATCGCGCCTCAGAGCGTCGATGAAGTTGACAAAACCGGTCAACAGTCCCGTCGGAAACCCCTGAGAATTGCTCAGCGGGGGTAGGGCATAAAAGGCGCGAAAGAAAAAGCCGAAGGTATCGATAACAGTTATTGTCTTCACGAAATCACCTAAAAACTTAATAAAATATAAAATTATTTTACATTTATTAATATATTTTTAATCTTAATCAACATATAATGGGAACGAAGTTGGTCGGCAAGGATATAAATGGCTATCATACGTAATGTTAATGACAAAAATTATGACCTTCCGTTTCGTAAAAGATTGACGTGGGATGACTCTCCACTATTTTTCCCCCCGGGATACGAAAAGTATTTCCTTGTTATATACTTTGTTACCTTACCTTACATTGCAGGCATACTCTTTGTACTCTTTTACATTGCACACGGTGATTTTAAGCTTCTTAAATATGTGATTGAAAAGTA
>JALWQQ010000283.1 GCA_027083075.1 Campylobacteraceae bacterium | reverse complement strand
TCAATGATCTCTTTGACCTTCTCGTCGAGTCGACGCTCTTGCGCCAGATTTTCATCGATGATGCGCTTAGCCGTCTCGACGACCACCTCTTTGCCTTTGGGCAAGTTCACAAACGGTGCGTTTGCCAGATCGATGCCGATCTTTGTTGCGACATAGTGTGTCTGTTGCGGTTTAAGTCTCATGTGGCGCTCCTTTTCCTAAAGATGCTTCTCTTAACTATCGTACGACGGTATCGTCACGATCGGCTCCGGTAGAGACGATACCGATCTTGCAACCCGCCATCTCCTCTAACGCCTCGATGTAGGCTTGCGCCTCTTTCGGTAGCGCATCGAAACTTCGTGCCCCTTTGCTGCGCTCCCAGCCCTTAAAGCTACGGTAGACCGGTGTCACCTCATCCATATCGTAAGGCACATAGTCGATCGTCTCACCATTTGGCAAGCGGTAGGCGATGCAGACTTTGATCTCTTCGAAGCCATCCAGTACATCTAACTTCATCAATGCGATACTATCGACACCATTGATGCGTACGGCATGGCGCGCCGCAACCGCATCGAACCATCCGCAGCGTCTCGGTCTACCGGTCGTCGTACCGAACTCATCACCCTTCTCCCTTAGGCGCTTACCCGCCTCGCCGTTATCTTCACTAGGAAAGGGACCGTTACCGACGCGGGTACAGTACGCCTTGGCGATGCCGACTACCTTGCCGATATCTTTCGGATTGATCCCCAGACCGGCACACGCCCCTGCGCTGACGGTAGTCGACGAAGTCACATAGGGATAGGTGCCGTGGTCGATATCGAGCATCGTGCCTTGCGCCCCCTCGAGTAAGACGCGCTTCTCTTCGGCAAGGATACGCCACATCATCTGCACTGTATCGGTAATGTAGGGCGCCAACGCCTCCTTGTAACGCTTTAGATCCGCAAGCAGACGCTTAGCGTCGGGTTGTGCGATACCCATCGCTTCAAAGAGAGGGCGATTGATCTCGAAGTAGCGCAAGATTCTCTTGTGTAGCTTCTCGGGCTCCAAAAGCTCTCCGACACGATGACCGGTACGGGTGATTTTGTCGCCATACGCCGGCCCGATCCCCTTACCGGTAGTACCGATGGCATCCTTGCCCTTGAGTCTTTCACGCGCTTGATCGATCTGTGCATGGTAAGACAAAAGCAGATGTGCTTTATCAGAGATGAAGAGTCTGCCCTGCAGATCGTCAAACTGTGCCATCTCTTCGATGAAGTCCTCCGGTGAAAGCACCACGCCGTTACCGACAATGTTTTTTGCTTTCGGGTTAAGTACGCCGGAAGGGATCAAGTGTAAGGCGTATCTCTTTTCACCGATGACAATGGTATGTCCGGCATTATGCCCGCCGGCAAAACGACAGACATAGTCGTGCGTCTGCGCCATATGATCGACGATCTTGCCCTTGCCTTCATCGCCCCACTGCAACCCTACAATCAAATCGGCCTTGCTCATATCTCTCCTTCTCTCATCTTGCAAGCGATACACTCGTCGGTATAGAGTGCGAAGCCGCCGGCATCGGTTTGGTCGATGCGATAGACGCCACCCGTTGCCAAAAGCCTGTTCTCCTCGAAAAAGCGAAACATTAACGAATTGTAGTAACGCATCTTCGCATAAAATAGCGGCGCAATGACGATACGCGGATAGACAATAGCCTCCGCCGCTTTGCGCAGCTTCTCAAGCTCTTCGGCGATATCTTCGGGATAGCCCTCTAACGAAGCAAGATCTTCAGGCTTGTCCACTTGCGCCAAGCGCGCTACCCACGCTTCTTGCGCCAACGCCTCGAGATGCATCCGCTTGATCGCCTCAAGCGAAATGCCGTAACGGCTTGTTAAAAGCTGCGGAATGCGGATATTGGAAAGCTGCAAGATCGGTGAGAGATCTAATGCCTCTACAATCTTTATCGCCGTAGCGCACACCTTTTCGAAGTTACCGCCGAGTACCTCCGCGCCGACCTGATAGTGCTCTTTGGTCGGATAGGCAAAGACAGGCTGGATATAGAACCACTTTTTGGCATCATTGACGCGCCCCAGACGCTTGGTAACGATGCGTATCAAGTCGGCGGTCACATCGGTGCGTAGCGTCACCTCATTGTTTTTTTCGTCATTGAGGCGTATCATCTCGCGCTTCTCGTCGATATACTCGTGCTGATGATACGAAAAGAAGGGGGTGACGATCTCTTCAAAGCCCTCGCCTGTCAATATCTCGCTTGCGGTCGCTTCGATCTTGCGCTTAAGCGCCGCGTTTTTGCCGAAATAGAGCCGACTACCGGCGGGAATCTCGTGTTCGTAAACCATTATGCCTCTTTGAGTCCGAAGTAACGGGCGCTAAAGGTACGGTTTGCCGTACCGTCATAAGATCGTCTGCCCATCTGTGCCAAGACAAGCTCCAACGCATTGAGCACCCATGCCATCTCATACGGTTCGATCAAACCCATCTGATTGATGCGGAAGAGCTTACCCTTCAAGTGATCTTGTCCGCCGGCGATATTGACACCGTAGTGCTCCTTGAGCGCCTTACGAATCTCATTGGACGCCTCATCATAGATCGCCGTCATCGAAAGCGCCGGTGACTTCG
>JALWQQ010000282.1 GCA_027083075.1 Campylobacteraceae bacterium | reverse complement strand
CATGCGCTTAAGATACTCCTCCATCACGGCGCGTCTGGCTCCCGGTCTTGCCGCAGAGAGCGCATCGGCGGCACACACCGCGGCACTCTCGATACTGTTTGGTTCCTCGTGTCCATGGTGTGCATAGATCGCATTGATCACAACGGGGTCTTCGCCGTGCTTTTTGCACAGTGCGGCACCGATATCGACATGCGAACCGCCCTCCTCTTGGGTTAGCGCCTTGCCGATATCGTGCAACAGTCCCGCGCGCATCGCCAACTTCTCGTCTCCGCCAAGTTCGGCGGCAATGACCGATGCCAGCTTGGCTACCTCCAAGGTATGCTTGAGGGCATTTTGCCCGTAGCTGGCGCGGTACTTCATGCGTCCAAGCAGGCGCACCAACTCCTCGTGCATACCCAAGATGCCAAGCTCCAGCAAGATCGCTTCGCCCTCCTCGTACATCTTTTGGTCAAACTCCTCAAGTACCTTTTCGTGCACCTCTTCGATGCGTGCGGGGTGAATGCGTCCATCCTCGACCAATATCTCGATCACCCGCGTCGCCACTGCGCGTCTATAGAGATTGAAAGAGCTCACGGTGATAGTCTCGGGGGTTTCGTCGATGATGATATCGACACCCAGTAGCGTCTCAAGCGTCTTGATATTGCGCCCCTCTTTGCCGATGATACGCCCCTTGTGCTCATCGGTCGGCAGACGAATCACATTGATCAGTCGCTCTCCTGCAAAGTCGCCTGCATAACGCGTCGTCGCCTGCGCCAAGATATAGTTCGCCTTCTGCTTCGCCTCCTCTTTGGCAAGGCGTTCGTACTTGCGTACGATCGCGGCGATCTCTCCTCGGCTACGCTCTACAACCTTTTGTAAGATATAGCGCTTCGCCTCCTCCGGCGTATAGGATGCCGCCTGAGAAACCGCTTTGAGCGCATCGTCAATCGCGGCATTTTTCTTCTCTTCGAGTCGTTTGAGCCGCTCCTCGAACGCCTCAAGCCCCGCCTGTCGCTTGGCAAAGGCTTCGCGCTCTTTTGCCAATGCCTTCTGCTCCGCAATCAAGGCGCGCCTACGCTCTTCAAGCTCCTCTCTTTTGTGCTGCGCCTCAAGCTCCGCTTCTTTGCGCACCAGTGCCGCCTCTTGCTCGATAGCCGATGCTTTCGCCTTCGCTTCGGCGACAAAGTGCGCACTCTGCTTTTTAACACTCAGATAACCGATGAGATACCCCGCCGGTAAAGCGACGGCACTCGCTACCGCCGCCCATACAATCCCCTCCATTGCTTTTTCCTTTTATATCGCTATGCATAGAAAAAGAGAAACGTATCACCCGCCACATCAAAATCGTCGGTTACAATCTCATCGGATATACAAGCGATGCGGCTTACAAATACGGTATAGCCTATGTTTCTTTTCTCTTTTTCGAAAAATCTATCGTACATACCCTTACCGAAACCGACGCGTCGCAACGAGGTATCCGTGCCGACGATCGGTACGATCGCCAGATCGATGCGCTTCTGACGGTAAGCGTATGAGACTTTTGGCTCCAATACGCCGAAACGCTTTTTGCGTAACGGATATCTATATTGTACCAAGCGGAAACTTTCACCCTCCATATAGGGCACATAGACCCGCTTACCTGCACGTCGCAAGGCATTGGCAAAGGGGCGGATATCGACCTCTATCGGAAGCGGAATATAGAGCATTACGCTTCTAAGACTCGGGGTATCGGCAAGATGATGCAGTGCAGCCACGATACGCTTATCCGCAAGATAGGGGTTGTGTACCCCCTTTAGCCGTTTGAGGCAGCCACTTCTAAATCGCTCTTTTCTCTTTTGCACTATAGGAACTTTATGGGTAGTATGATATGATGGCGTCATTATATCATACCAAATCGGCAAAGGTCGGAAGTGTATCGTGCGTTTGCAAGCTTTTTAGCGCTTTTTTTACTCGGCTGCGGCTCGCAAAAAAGTAATGAAGACAACTTGCCCTACATCGAAAGCGTTACACTGCTTCCCGGAAAAGATGCCGATACACCAAGAAACGATACCCCGAACATAAGAAAGCGGAAGATAACTTCTTTCGAAGGTGTCGACAAAACACCCATAGGCGAAGGTATCTTTATCGACGAGACAGGCGCGACATATCATTTTTTCGTCAAAGAGGGTACACTCTTTTTCCCCGATTTTAAAGATGACGACAAGACACTCGTACTGCTCAGCAGTACGCCATGTACGCCTTGCGCACTACTCGAAGGCAATCTACACCACTTACAACGCAAACGACACTTCACGCTACACACCGTCGCATTCTCACTGAGAGGAAACCACACCTTTCAAAAGGCTTTATTGCAACGCTATCACCTCTCGTCACTGCCTACGCTTTTGCTGATAACACACGGCAAAACGCTCTCTCTCTTCGAGGGGGCGCTTCCGATAGAGATGCTTGAACAGATCTTACAAGGAGCAGAATAGTGTTTAAAATATTTAAAAAGGTCTTTTCCAAAACCGGTGACGCCATCAAAGAGGTCTCGGGCGACAAACACAAAGTCATTAGCAAGGATCTTTTCGAAGAGATACTGCTTGAAGCCGATGTTGCATACGACCTTGTCGAGCGCATCTTAGAGGGTTTACCCGAAAAGATCAACCGCATCCAAGCCTTCAACTCGCTCATCCTTCTTTTTCACTACGATGCACCGAAGATCGACGAAACGCAGCGCCCCTTTGTAGAGATGATCATCGGAGTCAACGGGGCAGGCAAAACCACCACCATCGCCAAGCTTGCCAACCGCTACAAAAAAGAGGGTGAGAGCGTAATCTTAGCAGCAGCGGACACCTTTCGCGCGGCGGCGATAGAGCAGCTGAGTCGCTGGGCGCAACGACTCGATATCCCCATCGTCGCGACCAAGCAAGGGCACGACCCCTCCGCCGTCGTTTACGATGCCGTTAGCTCGGCAAAAGCCAAGGGTATCGATCATGTTATCATCGATACGGCAGGGCGCCTGCACACCCAACACAACCTTGCCGAAGAGCTCAAAAAGATGGTACGTGTTGCCGACAAGGCACTCGGCGGCACACCCCATCGCAAACTACTGATCCTTGACGGAACCCAAGGCAGCAGTGCTATCAACCAAGCCCAAAGCTTCCATGAGATGATCGGCATCGACGGGATCATTGTCACCAAGCTTGACGGCACGGCAAAGGGTGGCGCGCTTCTTAGCATCGCCGATACGCTCAAGCTACCCGTCTACTATATCGGTACGGGCGAAAGCGCAGAGGATCTGATCCCCTTTAAAGCAAACGACTATGTCAACGCCATCTTGGATGAGATCTTTATCAAAGATTGAAACGATGTCTATAGCTCTCTTCTAAAGGCATCTTCTCACGGTAGTCGATCGTTTCGCCAAAACGCACGACCACCTCGCGTTCCCTCTTCGGATCGACGATCGCTTCGGCAAAACATTCGGAGAGTCTTTCGTCAAGATAGACGGGAAGGATCGGCAGTCTGTTTTTACGTGCGATCAGCTTTGCACCGTCCTTAAAAGGCAACAGAACAGCATCACTTTTGTTGCGCGTACCCTCGGGGAAGATAAAGATAGAGTGACCGGCGCGTACCGCTTCGCCGATTTGGGTAAAAAAGCGCTTCATGTCTCCCTCTTCTCTGTCAAGCAAAACGGTACCTGCATGTCGCACGAAAGAGCCGAAAAAGGGTGAGTTGTAGAGCTCTTTTTTCGAGATCCACAGACCGAAAATCTCACTCTTCTCCAGCGCCACCTCGATCAAGGGCGGATCGATGATCGTTCGGTGATTGCTCACCAAGAGATACTGCCCACTTGCAGGGATGTGCTCCGCACCTTCGATGCGTACCTTGAGATTGAGCGCTTCAAGCTGCTTATGGGAATACTCGGTGCGCAAGCGCTTCTTCTCATGCGCATCGTCATGTTTACGCAAACGCCATCCGTAGCTATTGGTCAGATAGAGCGCATAAAAAAACTGTTTGATCGCCTGTAATCGCACCGCATACCCTTATAAAATCTTCGACACGATTATAGCAAGCGGCTGATTAAGGCTATTTCATTTTGACAGATTTTTTTGCTGAGGAAAGATTTTTAGCTACCATTGCGACAAGGAGAGAACGATGGCAAAGAAAAAAACCCTCTTTGAATGCCAAGCGTGCGGCTTTACTTCGATACGATGGATGGGCAAGTGCACCTCTTGCGGCACATGGGATAGCATGGTGGAGCTCAACGCGGATCAGATCGCCTATCTCGAAAAGAGCCAAACCCAAAGTCCGAGTACACAAAATCGCCCGTTGGCACTACCGCAGATCGAAGAGCGGCAGGTGGAACGTTTCGGTAGCGGATCGTCCGAAATGGATCTGGTACTCGGCGGCGGTATCGTCCCCGGCTCTCTAGTGCTTATCGGCGGTGCACCGGGTATCGGCAAATCGACCCTTCTGCTAAAAATAGCAGGCAACTTGGCACGTGAGGGTAAAAGAGTGCTCTATGTCTCCGGTGAAGAGTCGGTCGGACAGATCAAACTGCGTGCCCAACGCATGGGTGTCAATGAAAAGGATCTCTTCTTACTATCGGAAATCGATATCAGTGCCGTCACAAGCAGACTCAATGAAGACGCTTATGAACTGCTTATCGTCGATTCGGTGCAGACCCTCTACTCCCCCGAACTTCCCTCTGCGCCCGGTTCGGTTGCACAGGTGCGTGCCGTCACCTTCGAGTTGATGCACATCGCCAAAGCACAACGCCTACCAATATTTCTTATCGGTCATATCACCAAAGAGGGTGCCATCGCCGGACCGCGGATCTTGGAACATATGGTCGATACGGTGCTCTACTTTGAAGGCGAAAGTCGTACCCAACTGCGCCTCTTACGCAGTTTCAAAAATCGTTTCGGCGCCACCAATGAAACGGGGATCTTCGAGATGCGACGCGAAGGGCTGATCGACGCAGGCACACTCGCCAAACGCTTCTTTGATAAAGAGCAACTCAAGGCAGGCTCTGCACTGACGGTTGTCCTGGAGGGAAGTCGCCCGATCGTCATCGAGATACAAGCACTGGTTGCAGAGGCCTACGGTCATGCCAAACGTAGTGCAACGGGATTTGAAAACAATCGCCTGAGCATGCTGCTGGCACTTTTGGAAAAGAAACTCGAATTGCCGCTTGGTACCTACGATGTCTATGTCAATGTCACAGGCGGTATCCGACTCAACGATCCTTCGGCCGACCTTGCCGTCATTGCCGCGATCTTAAGCAGCTTTAAAGAGCGTGAGCTTAGCGCAAAAAGTATCTTTTTGGGCGAAGTGAGCCTCACCGGGGAGGTGCGACCCGTCACGCAGCTTGACCTAAGGCTCAAAGAGGCACAGGCGCAAGGCTTTGAAAAGGCGATCGTGCCAAAAAACGGCACCATCGATGTTAAAACCCCGAAACTTTTTGCCATCGAAGAGGTATCTAAAATCATCGAGTGGCTATAATACCGTATGCAAGTAGGAGTCGACATCATAGCCGTAAAACGCATCGAAGCGGCGATAGAGAAGCACGGTGAACGCTTTTTGGCACGCTTCATGCATACACAAGAGAAAGAGCGTGCGCAAAAGATCGAAACGATCGCAGGGGTCTGGGCGGCAAAAGAGGCGGCTGCCAAGGCGCTCGGATGCGGGATCGGCAAAGCGCTCGGCTTTCACGATATCGTCATCGACAAACGCGCGAACGGTCAACCGATGCTCCTCTTTGCAGAAGAGGTGACAAAACGTTTCAGCATTCGGTCAAGCTCACTTTCGATAAGTCACGATGCGGGCATGGTCGTTGCCGTCGCATTGATCGATTTTGCCTCTTAGATTTTGGTCTTAAAGAAAAATGCACTATACTTCAGCACAAAAACGGTAAGGGGAGAGAATGCAACGAAAATCGCTTTGGGTACTCTTGGCAATGGGTTTTATACTGCTTCTGAACGGTTGCGGTTCAAAGCAAGCACTCGTACGGTTACAAAACTATGTACAGCGTCAAGCGACCGTTATCAAGAGGCAGCAAACTACCATCGCACAACTTAGAGCCAAAATCAAAAGACTTGAAAACATAAATAGAAAACTACACCGGCATCCTACTACTAAATTGGGTCCAACTGCAAATCAAGATATAATCGGTGCCAAGAAAAGTTCAGCATCCGCAACCCCTCATCTCGTCCACCAAGTCAAAAAACCGATCAAAAAGATCAAACTTAAAAAAGTCGAAGATAAAAACTACGATCCGAACTATATGTATCCCGACTCGAACCGTAGTACGAAAAAGAGAAAGAAAAAGAGCGCAAAAAAGAGCGCGACACATGCCGCTACATCAAATGCGATGAGCAAAAGCGAGTGTATCGGCATGATCGGCGAGAGCAAGTTCCAACGCTATGCGCAGATCTTCGGCTCCGAAAGTGCCGCAATCAAACGCTGCGCGATGCTTAAAGCGATGCAGCGCTAAGCCTCTCTTTTTGCAAGGTGAAGCATCTTAAACTTATCGCCCATGATCGTGGGTGCTAAAAGTGTCTTGACTTTATCCGCTTCCCTCAGATACGCCGCATAATCCTTCGCGGCCTTGGCATAGCGCTCTAAGATATCGATGATACCGAAACGTACCAACGCACGCGCCTGCGTCTCATAAGCAAGTTTATGGGCGTCTACCGCCTTATAGGCATCGATCAGGTGCGCAAAGTTCACATCATAGGTCAGATCGCTTTGTGCAAAAAAACGTGCCAAATCCACCTCTTCGTCAAAGAGCGGATAGGTACGATGCGCCTTGTAGATACGTATCGAAAAGTCGTTACGCACATACGCCTCGCCATAATCGAAGGTGACAAACTCCCAATACTCCGCACTCTTTGCCATCTGCTCGGCAAAGGACTCGTAGCCGCAAGCAATCTCGCCTTTTTGAAGACCGTAACGCGCCGCAAATGCGATGCTCTCCTCATCTGCCTTCTTCCAAACGATGGTATTCTCTTCTACATGGGCGATCTTACCTTCATAAAAGAGATCGCATGCAAAGGCATCAAAGATCTCATTGGCAACAAAAAAGATCTCTTTTTCCTCGAGTCCCTCTAAGTGTGTTACATGCTCAAGCCTCACCGCATCACCGAACTGCGCTTCGAAGTAGCGTAACTGCTCTTGCCGCAGCGCTTCGTGAGGCTCGACGATCATAAAACGCATCGTCTCCAAGAGCGAGGGGTCGTTACTATAGATCCATCGCAACATATCGGCAAGCAGATAGCCGCGATGTGCACCGATCTCGCACAAGATCGCCTCTTTCGAAAAATATCCCTCATAAAGACGCTTGAGAAAAAACTCGGCGATTGCCGCACCAAAAAAGGCACTGGTGCTCACGGCAGTATAGAAGTCGCCCGCTTTGCCGATATCGCGAAACCGACTATAGTATCCTTCGCTACCATAGAGCCAGTCGTTCATATAGTCACTAAAACGCACCGCTTGCCTTTGCATAGAGTGAGAGAAGTTCGAGCTGCTTCTCGAGTGCCAAGATACGCAGATCGATCTTGCGCATCCGCATCCTGTTTTGCAAGATCTTCTTATCGCTTTCGGTCGCCTCACTGGCGCGCATCATCTCTTTCGTGTGACGCAAAAGCTTTGCGTAAAGCGCTATATCTTTTCGCGCCAAATCGATCTTACGATCGATAAGCTTGAGGCGTTTTTGCACCTTGTGATACGCTTCACTTGCCGCTTTGTAGCTCTCCTCAAGTGCCGTTTGCGCCCTCAGTGCCGAAAGCTTTGCCGCTTCAATCTCATCAAAAGCGGTGATACTAAGCGGCATCGAAAGCGTCACGGCATAGGTCGAATAGTGCGTATTGAGACCCCTTGTCGCAAAGGCAAAGAGCGGATTGATATCTTCGTTGATATAACGCGCCTGCACCGAGAGGGTAGGAAGATATTTGGCGCGGGTGATCTTGGCATTGTACTGTTGTGCTAAAAGCGCGTAATGCTTTTGCTCGATCTCGAGATTGTGCGTCTTGTAGGATTTTGCATCGATGAGCTTGAGTTTTGGAAGCGTCAATCTCCACGGATCTTTATCACTCAACAATGCAAAACTACTCTCAAGGTCGCTAAGCTGCATCTCGAGTTGCTCTAATGCCAAGGCATCATTGTGTCGCTTAAGTATCGCTTCGTCCAAAAAAGAGCTTGCCAAGAGTCCCGCTTCATAGAGCTCCCTTTTTTGTGCGATCTGTAGATCGTCGTTTTGCAATCCTATCTTTGCCTTTTGGCGTTGCAACTTGACGATATGAAGCTGAAACAGTAAACGCGCGGCATTGGCGATCGTCTCTCGTCTCGCTTGCTTTATCTGCGCATCACGCGCATGGCGTGTGGCCTTGGCATACTTGATCGCATAGTAGATGCCGCCCGAACGAAAGATAGGCTGATCGATCGAGATCGTAAAGCTGTCGGTATGGATCGTCTTGTCACCGAATTGTGTCGTAAAGTTGCGCCCGTAACGAAGGATGATCGGATTGATCCAACTCTTCTCAAGCGCGTCGCTCTGTGCTTCATTGCGCTGAAAATCGTAGACAAAGAGCTGCTCTTTGTTTTTAGAAAGTAGCGACTCCAATACATCGCCGCCAAAGAGTAACGATGTAGTGAGACTACAAAGAAGCAAGTACCGTTTCAAGACGCTCAAACCCCGTATCGATCTCATCATGGCTTATCAAAAGCGGCGGCAGGAAACGCACCGTATTGCGCCCCGCCTTAAGCACAACGACACCCGCCTCCATCGCTTTGTTCACGATGCTTGCCTGTGCTTTACTATCGAAACAGCGCAACCCGCGCATCAAACCGATGCCGACACTTTTGTCGAAGATATCTTCATGGCGCTTGAGAAGTGCTTGAAGACGTGCATCAAAATAGGCGATCCGCTCTGTAAGCGCACCGCTTTGCGCTTCACTGCTCAGCACTTCCGTAACGATCAGTCCCGCTCGTGTAGAGAGATAATTTCCGCCAAAGGTCGAACCGTGATCTCCGGGCTGCAAGACCGATTTGTGCCGTGTCATCACCGCACCGATCGGTACACCGCCGCCTAACCCTTTGGCTAAGGTGACGATATCGGGCTCGATCTCGTAGAGATTGCTTGCCAAAAAGGCACCGGTACGATAGACACCGGTTTGCACCTCATCGACGATAAGCAGCAGACCTCTTGATCGTAGCTCTTTCGCCAAGGCTTGTACCTCCGCCTTGTCAAAGGGTTCGACACCCCCCTCGCCTTGCACCAGCTCTATCATTACCGCAACCGTTTCATCGTCGATGGCATCATAAATATCGGCGATCGTTGAGACATAACTAAAGCCGTCGGGGTAGGGAGAGAAGTGCGGCTGATGAAATTTGCCCTGACCCGTCGCTTTAACCGTCGTAATGGTACGCCCGTGAAAAGAGTGCTCCAAGGTAATCACCTTATAGCGCTTCTTTTCAAAGTGTGTTTCGCCGTATTTGCGTGCGATCTTGATCGCTCCCTCGTTTGCCTCGGCACCGCTGTTGGCAAAGAAGCACGCCATGTCGTAACCGCTCAAGGAAACGATGCGCTCCGCCAAATGCGCCTGCGGCTCGATTACTTGCAAGTTAGAGATATGGATGATCTTAGAGGCTTGATCGCAAATCGCCTCGACTAACTTCGGATGCGCATGCCCCAACGCATTGACCCCAATACCCGAAGCAAAATCTATATAGTCTCTTCCTCTCTCATCATAAAGCGTCGCCCCTTTACCGGACACAAAGTTGGTATAGTTCCGTGCATAAGTAGGCAGCAGGTAGCGCTTATCAAGCGTTTCGAGATCCATCGTTTCCCTCTCTTTCGATCGTGTCATTATAACCTATCTATCGTCACCTTCACCTCTTGGTAACAGGCGTTGTGCCCCTCTTCCGAGAGTATCGGCGGCGTAAGCAGGTTTACATCATAAGCGTTGTTGCGGATCATCACACAATCCTCGCGCAACGCGTCACTAAGCTTCACCGTAAACACCGCCTCGCCATGCTCACTTGCGACCTTGACGCGCTCGCCTTCGGAAAACCCGAGTGACGGATGCAGATAGATGCGATCTTCACGCTCAAACTGCGTATTGATCGCGTGAGGCGATTTGGGTGTCAAGAGCCAGTATCCGTCAAGCTGCTCAAGCCTCTTTTTGCGAATTTTGTGAAAACGTTTGGTGTTGACAAAGCTATCGTCATACTCGCAAATGAAGGTAAACTCCTCGTCACAGTCGCAACCGAAGCCCTCTTTGTAGGGTAATGGTTCATAGCCCGGTGAGCGGTAGAGATTT
>JALWQQ010000281.1 GCA_027083075.1 Campylobacteraceae bacterium | reverse complement strand
GTTCGCAACACCCGCCGTATCCAAAGCACCGCGCACGATGTGATACTTCACACCCGGAAGGTCTTTTACCCTTCCGCCACGCACCAATACGATGGAGTGCTCTTGCAGGTTGTGCCCCTCACCCATAATGTAAGAGATCACCTCATACCCTGTTGTCAGTCTTACTTTGGCAACTTTACGCAAAGCCGAGTTCGGCTTTTTCGGTGTTGTCGTATAGACTCTCGTACATACCCCGCGTCTTTGGGGACAGCTTTCCAATGCCGGTGATTTGGACTTTTTGATCACCTTTTTTCGCTCTTTGCGAATCAACTGATTGATGGTCGGCAAATCGTTTCCTTTCTTTAGAAATTTCGAATCGAATCTCGGTGCATTACACCTTCTGAATCCGCTACAACGACGCACTCAAAAGGTGTAACTACGGAAAATAGGACGCATAGTATAGCGAAAAAAGCTTGATTTGTGCTGAAGCTTCACACTGCCTATCACTCACCCTTTTTGCATTGCTTGCTCTTGCAATAGTGTCTTTTGAGCACAAATCTCCAAACAAAATCCTTGCCTATCAAAAAAAGAGCGTAGAGCCAAAGCAGATCCATCGACCACACTCTAGTATAGTCAGCCCCATAGATCAGCATCGGATAGCCGAGAAAGATGAACCATTTGGTAGAGTAGAAAAAGAGGATTCCTGCGCCGTAAAGTTTACGCAGGACTCTTTGCATGAGCGATAGCAAAAAGGCTTAAAGCGCCTCTTTGAAGGTGATCTTCTCAAAGTCGATCATACCGGTTCCGACCGGGATCAGGCGACCGATAACGACATTCTCTTTAAGGTCTTCCAACTTATCAACCGTACCCGCGATAGAGGCGGAAGTAAGTACCTTGGTCGTATCTTGGAACGATGCTGCCGAGATGATCGAGTCTGCACCGACGGCGGCACGGGTGATGCCCACCAAGAGCGGCTCGGCGATCGCGGGCTCTCCGCCCAGACCGATAATACGCTTGTTCTCCTCTTTAAACTTACGTTTAGAGACGATATCGCCGACGATAAACTTGCTATCGCCCGACTCGACGATCTTGACTTGTCGTAACATCTGAGAGATGATGATCTCGATGTGCTTGTCGGAGATGTTAACCCCTTGTCGGCGATAGACCATCTGTACTTCGGAAACGATATACTCATAGAGTGCCTTCTCTCCCAAGACAGCAAGAATATCGTGGCTCGAAACCGTACCGTCGGTCAAGCGCTCACCCGCATGCACATATTCACCGGGGCTTACCAAGATCGTCTTGCCTTTATCTACAAACTGCTCGGTGCTCTGCCCGTTGTCCGCCGTGATAATAATGCGCTCTTTGCCGCGTAGCGGCTTACCGAAGCTTACCGTACCGTCGATCTGCGCGATGAGCGCCTGATCTTTCGGACGGCGTGCCTCGAAGAGTTCGGAGACCCTCGGAAGACCACCGGTGATGTCACTTGACTTGATCGCCGCTTTCGGTGTCTTTGCCAATGTATCGGCGACACTCACCTCATCGCCGTCTTGGACAAAGATCACCGTTTTGGGATCAAGGGCATAGCGCAAAATCTCTCCGCTTTGCGTCGCCAAAACGATAGCGGGCTTATAGGCTGCGGGGATGTGCTCGTTAAGCTCTAGTCTTGCATCGCCTGTCACCTCGTCAAACTGCTCGGTAACGGTAACGCCCGGCAAGATATCCTCGAAGCTCACCTTGCCCGCCTGCTCCGCAATGATAGGCTCGGAGTAGGGATCCCACTCGGCAACCACCGTTTGTGTCATCGTCTCGGGGGCAGAGATGGTATCGCCGCGTTCGATGCTTGCATTGTTATCAACCTGCACGACCGATCCACGAGAGATGTAGTGACGCGAAGCTTCGCGGTTATTCTCGTCGACAATCACCGCAAAGAGTCCCTTCTCATCTACCTTGCTACCGGCATTGAACTTTTCAGTAGGCTCAAGGAAGTCCCCTTTCAGCAAGAAGAACTTCACCGTACCCTTCGCGTCGGAATGAACCTTCTGGGTCACCGGTGCGCCATCCTCGACCTTGAGTTCTGCCGCAAACGGAATGCGTGAAGGCACCGACCAGCCCTCTTTGATCACCTCGACGATCGAGTCGCCCTCTTTAACCGCATCACCGTCCTCGAAAGGCAAGAAGTATTTACCTTCGATCTTACCGCCGACACCCGCCAACTCGTTAGACTTTGCAACGTCGCTTTTGCGCAGGTTGTACTTGATCTCTTCGCCTTCGCCTTTGACCGAAACGATATATTCGTCATGCGTCACACGGATCGACGCAGTGCCGTCTTTTAGCGCCTTGATCTTCGGCTCAACCAACAAAACACCCGCATTTCTGCGGTTTGCGACGATAAGTTTGCCTTCGCGGTTGCGATAGACCGAGAGGTTGTAGTAACGAATGAAGCCCTCTTTACTCGCAACGACTTGACGCTCCTCTTTACCTGCGGTAGCGGTACCACCGGTGTGGAAGGTTCGAAGGGTCAGCTGCGTTCCGGGTTCACCGATCGACTGCGCCGCAATAACACCGATCGCCTCACCGGACTTCACTAAGCGGCTATCCGCCATGTTAAGACCGTA
>JALWQQ010000280.1 GCA_027083075.1 Campylobacteraceae bacterium | reverse complement strand
CTTTGGGCAGCTTGCTCCATGTCATTTTACCGCCGGTGAGTACCTTGAGTGCTTTGTTTGCCTCTTTGACGGTGATCACCATGCCGTTTACTTTGCCTGCCGTCTTAGCTACCGCCGCAGGCATTGCCAGTAGTGCTACTGCTGCCATTGCCGTTATTAGTTTTTTCATCATTCTCTTCCTCTCGTAAACAGATTGCAATATGGTAACCTCTTTTGGGTTAGAAACCTTTTATTGCTTTTTCTTATTCTCTTTTTTTGATGCGTCCGGATAGATGATCTTAGCCTCTTTGCGTAGCCCCTCCGTCATCTCTCTGATCTTTTGGGAAAAACGCTTTTGTTTGAGCATCGAGACGATTTGGGACTTGACCTTCTCGAAGGGGATCGGCTTCGCTTCGCTTTTGCTCTCAAGCAAAATCACATGATAGCCAAACTGCGTCTTGACCGGTTCTTTGGTGATCTCGCCCGGCTTGAGCGCCCACACCGCTTTGGAAAAGGGCGGCACCATCGCACCCTTTTGGAAGGTGCCCAGATCGCCGCCGTTTTTGCCCGATGGTCCCGTAGACTTTGCTTTTGCCAGCTCGATAAACTTCTGCTTAAGCGCATCGCCGCTTAGAGACTTGAGTTCATCAATGATCTTTTGTGCCTCTTCTTTCGTTTTGACCAAAATGTGGCGAGCATGCGCTTTTGCCTTTTCCATAAACATCTTGCTGTTTTTCTTGTAGAACTCTTGGGCTTCGGAGTCGCTGACGATAGTCTTGTCCATCTGCTCCTTCATCCACATGTTGATCATCAGCTCCTCTTTAACCTTCTCCATATTGCGCTTAAATTCGGGTTTTTTGTCGATACCCTCTTTTGCCGCCGCCTCTTTGTAGAGTTCGCGCTCTACCAAGTGCTTGACGATCATTTTGCGTTGCGCCTCGGGAAGCTGATCGAAGTGCATGCGCGGAGAACTTGCCTGCACGAAATGTTCCGCCTCTTGTTTGGTAATCGGCTTGCCGTTAACCGTCACAAGCACATCGGATGCCGTCGCAAGCGACGCACAGAGTGCAACCGATGCCAATGCGGCTTTAATCTCTTTTCGTACCATCGTTATCCTTTCTACCGAAAAATTTCAAAAACGAGTCTAACCGCTTTAGTTAAACAAAGCGTTAATACCTTAGAATTGCACAAAGGAAGCAATATGCCCAAACAAGCGACACGTAAAGAGATAGAAGAGATCAAGCACCGTTTTTTAGCGCACTACCCCGACTCGGTTACCGAACTGCACTATCGCAACCTCTACGAACTCTTGGTAGCGGTGATGCTCTCGGCGCAATGTACCGACAAACGCGTCAACATCATCACCCCCGCGCTTTTTGAAAAGTACCCTACGCCCGCGGCTCTGGCAAACGCCGATCTCGAAGAGCTCAAAACACTTATCAAAAGCTGTTCTTTCTTTAACAACAAAGCCAAAAACCTTATCAAGATGGCGCAAAGCGTCGTCGAAAACTACGGCGGCGAAATTCCGCTTGAGCAAAAAGAGCTGGTCAAACTCGCAGGCGTCGGGCAAAAGACCGCCAATGTCGTCATGATAGAGTACACCGGCGCCAACCTGATGGCGGTCGATACGCATGTGTACCGCGTCGCGCACCGCTTGGGACTCTGCAACGCCCCCACCGCGCTCAAGTGCGAAGCACAGCTGACCAAAAAGTTCAAAACCGACCTGCACCGCCTTCACCAAGCGATGGTACTCTTCGGGCGTTACCGATGCAAAGCGCTCAAACCCGAATGCGACGACTGCTTTATGGCGGATTTGTGCAAGAGCAAGAAGCAGTTCAAGGTTTAACGTATCGCTTCGGGATATGTACATCTATTTGTTTGACAATGTACATGATCTATGTTATACTTGGTTTGCATTTGAGACAGAAGGAATAAAGATGCGCGTCACACCTACACAACTTAGAAAAAATCTTTTCAAACTGCTTGATCAAGTCGTAGAGACGGGCAAGCCGATTGAGATCAACAGAAACGGCATCGTGCTCCGGATCGTGCCGCAACAAAAAAGCTCGAAGCTTCAAAGGCTCAAAAAGCACCGTACTATGCAGTGTGATCCCGAAATGATCATTGAAAACGATTGGGAAGAGGCGTGGCATCGTGATCTACCTCGATACCCATGTCGTCGTCTGGCTCTTCGATAAAAGAACGGAGCTATTTACCCCAAAAGCAATCGATCTTATCGAAAACCATATGCTTTTGATCTCGCCTATCGTAACGCTGGAGTTGCAATACCTCTACGAGATAGGCAAGATCAACGATCCTGCTGCAGCAATCGTTACCGAACTCGGCGATACGATCGATCTTGAAGTGTGCGATACGCCTTTTGAAAAGGTGGTTCGCGCATCGCTCGAAGAGGATTGGACGCGCGATCCTTTCGACAGACTGATCGTCGCGCACGCCAAGTTTCGCGACGCCGTCTTGCTCAGCAAAGACAGAAAGATACGATCCCACTATGCTCGGGCATTTTGGGAATAGAAATCGCTATACCGCCTCAAGGATACGACACAACACCTCGTAGGTCTTCTCCACCGAAGAGAGAAGCACCTCTTCGCGTGTCGAGTGTGGGT
>JALWQQ010000279.1 GCA_027083075.1 Campylobacteraceae bacterium | reverse complement strand
ATGCCGCGAGGCAACACACGATCGTCTCGGTTGCCGAAGAGGCTTCCGATATCGCAGGCAGTGACGTCGTAGTCATCACGGCGGGCAGCCCGCGTAAACCCGGTATGAGCCGTGACGATCTGCTAATGGTCAATGCAGAGATCACCAAGCAGGTGATCGCCGACGTTAAAGAGCATGCGCCCGATGCGATCGTGGTGATGGTCTCTAACCCGCTTGATGTCATGACCTATGTGGCGCTTAAAGAGTCGGGCTTTCCCAAGGAGCGCGTCGTGGGGATGGCAGGCATCTTGGATAGTGCGCGTATGGCACACTTCATCTACGAAAAGATCGGATACGGCGCAGGGCAGATCCGCGCCTCTGTCATGGGCGGTCACGGGGATGATATGGTGCCCCTACCGAAATTTTCGACCGTAGCAGGTGTGCCGCTAAGCGACATCTTGGATGAGGATGAGATCCTTGAGGTGGTAGAGCGCACCAAGCACGGCGGTGCGGAGATCGTCGGCTATCTTAAAACCGGTTCTGCCTACTATGCGCCGGCAAAATCGACGGCGATCATGGTTGAAGCGATCTTGAAAGATACCAAGCAGATCCACCCTTGCGCCGTCTATCTCGACGGACACTACGGCTATAGTGACGTTGTCTCGGGTGTGCCCGTTGCTTTGGGTGCGGGCGGGGTTGAAAAACTCTTCGAAGTGACACTAAGCGAGGCGCAAAAGCGCCGCTTTGCCAAGAGTGTCGCATCGGTACGCGAGATGATCAATGTCCTTAAGCGTAACAACTTCTTTACCAACCCTGAAGACAATCGCATCACGGAGTAAGCCATGGCATACAGAATCGAAAAAGATACGATGGGAGAGATGCAGGTTCCTGCCGACAAGTACTGGGCGGCGCAGACGCAGCGCTCTTTGCAAAACTTCCGTATCGGCAACGAAAAGATGCCGATCGAGGTGATCCGCGGTTTTGCCAATCTCAAAAAGGCGTGCGCGCTGGTCAATAACGAATTGGGTCGCTTGGACGATGCTAAAGCCGAGGCGATCGCCAAAGCATGCGATATCGTCCTTTCGGGTGAGTTGGACGACAACTTCCCATTGGTTGTATGGCAGACCGGTTCGGGCACGCAGTCCAATATGAACGTCAACGAAGTGGTTGCCAACAAAGCGACGGAACTGCTCGGCGGCGACTTTACCAAAGAGAAGTTGGTGCACCCCAACGACGACGTCAACAAAGGTCAGAGCTCTAACGACACCTACCCGACGGCGATGCGTATCGCAGAAACGGTAGCTGTGGTGGACGATCTCTTGCCCGCGCTCGATCAACTCAAAGCGACGCTTCAGACCAAATCGGAAGCCTTTAAAGATATCGTTAAGATCGGCCGTACCCACCTGCAAGACGCGACACCGTTGACACTCGGACAAGAGCTAAGCGGCTATGTGGCGATGCTGGAGACCAATCGCAAGCAGCTTGAAGATGCGCTCAAGTATGTGCGTGAGTTAGCCATCGGCGGTACGGCGGTCGGTACGGGGCTCAACTCTCACCCTGAGTTTAGCGAACGTGTCGCCGAGAAGCTCAATAGTTTTATGTCCAAAAACTACGGCTTCATCTCACAACCCAACAAGTTCCATGCCCTGACGGGACACGATGCGGAGGTAGTACTGAGTGGGGCACTCAAAGCACTAGCCGCAAACCTGATGAAGATAGCCAATGATATCCGCTGGTTGGCTAGCGGACCGCGCTGCGGTATCGGCGAGATTACCATTCCCGCCAACGAACCGGGAAGTTCCATCATGCCCGGCAAGGTCAACCCGACCCAAGCCGAAGCGATGACAATGGTGGCGGCGCAGGTGATGGGCAATGATGCAACGGTCGGCTTTGCGGCAAGTCAAGGCAACTTTGAGCTCAATGTCTTCAAACCCGTCATCGCCTACAATATCTTGCAATCGATCAAACTTCTTGCCGATACGATGCGTAGCTTCGATGTCAACTGTGCCGTCGGCATCGAACCCAACGAAGAGAAGATCGCACACTATCTCAACGATTCGCTGATGTTGGTGACCGCACTCAATCCCCATATCGGCTACGAAAACGCCGCCAAGATTGCCAAAAAGGCGCACGCGGACGGTAGTACGCTCAAAGAGGCGGCGGTGGCACTGGGCATCCTTAGCGCGGAAGAGTTCGATCGCTACGTTAAGCCCGAAGAGATGATCGCCCCCAAAGCGTAGGGTGTTGCGATTTTTCACACCCCTTTTCACTATCTCCTCTAAAATCTGTGTAGATATTTAACAGAGACTTCAATTTATCTGTAAAGCCGGCACTATTCATCAAAGATTATTTGATGAGGGCGTATAATATTTGAACTTTGAAAAAGGAGTACGCATGAATATCCATGAGTATCAGGCGAAGCAAATCTTCAAAGAGTACGGCGTACCGACACCGAGAGGCATCGTGGCAAACACCCCTGATGAGGCGGTGAAGGCGGCACAAGAGCTCGGTGGTTCCATCTGGGTGGTTAAGGCACAGATTCACGCCGGCGGACGCGGTCTTGGCGGCGGCGTGAAGCTTGCCAAAAGCACCGAAGAGGTCAGAGAGCTTGCCTCGCAGATCATCGGGATGAATCTGGTGACACACCAAACCGGTCCCGAAGGGAAATTGGTACAGAAGGTCTATATCGAAGAGGGCGTGGATATCAAAGATGAGTTCTATCTCGGCGTAGTGCTCGATCGTGCCAAGGAGATGCCCGTGATCATGGCATCGACCGAAGGGGGAATGGAGATCGAGAAAGTTGCCGAAGAGACGCCTGAAAAGATCGTCAAGGTCGCAGTCGATCCCGCGATCGGTTTTCAGGGCTTTCATGGGCGCGAATTGGTCTTTGGGCTCGGCATCACCGATAAAAACGAGCAGAAGAACTTTATGAAGTTTGCCCAAAAGCTCTTCAAGGTCTATATGGACAAAGATGCTGAGCTCATCGAGATCAACCCGCTTGTACGCACCGGAAGCGGTGAGTTTATCGCACTGGATGCCAAGATGGGCTTTGATGACAGTGCGCTCTTTAGGCACCCCGAGATCGAAGAGATGCGCGATATCAGCGAAGAGGATCCCGATGAGCGCGAGGCGGCACAGTATGGTCTAAGCTATGTATCGCTTGACGGCGAGATCGGCTGTATGGTCAACGGTGCGGGACTTGCGATGGGTACGATGGATACGATCAACTACATGGGCGGTACGCCCGCGAACTTCCTCGATGTGGGAGGTAAGGCGACGGCGGAGACGGTTGCCAAGGGCTTCGAGATCATCTTGAGAAACCCCAATGTCAAGTCGATCTTCGTCAATATCTTCGGTGGTATCGTGCGTTGTGATCGCATCGCCAACGGTATCTTGGAAGCAACCAAAATGGTCGATGTCAAAGTGCCTGTCGTGGTGCGCTTGGACGGTACCAATGCTGCGGAAGCTGCAGAGATTTTGAAAAATGCCAATATCGAAAATGTTATCGCCGCAACCGATCTTGCCGACGGTGCGAAAAAGGCCGTAGCGGCGGCGAAAGGAGAGCTGTAATGAGTATTTTGGTCAACAAAGATACGAAGGTGATCGTACAGGGGTTTACGGGTAGCGAAGGTACCTTTCATGCCGAGCAGTGCATGGCGTACGGAACGCAAATCGTCGGCGGTGTCACGCCGGGTAAGGGTGGTCAAACACACCTTGGTAAGCCGGTTTTCAACACTGTTAAAGAGGCGGTAGCCGCAACGGGTGCAACCGTTTCGATGGTCTTCGTGCCGCCCGCTTTTGTTGCCGATGCGGTGATGGAAGCGGCGGAAGCGGGTATCGAACTTGCCGTGATCATCACCGAGGGTGCACCGGTACGCGATATGCAAAAGGCAAAAGCGCATGCCGTCAAGCACGGCATGATGACGATCGGTCCCAACTGTCCCGGTATCATTACCGCCGAAGAGTGCAAGATCGGCATCATGCCCGGCAACATCTTCAAGAAGGGTAAAGTCGGTCTGATTTCCAAATCCGGTACTTTGACGTATGAGGCGAGTAACCAAGTGGTCAAAGAGGGGCTTGGGATTACGACCGCCGTTGGTATCGGGGGTGACCCGATCATCGGACTGAGCTACAAACAGCTCTTGCCGATGTTCGAAGCCGATCCCGAGACCGAAGCGATCGTAATGATCGGCGAAATCGGCGGCGATCTGGAGATCCAAGCGGCGAAGTTTATCAAAGAGAACATCAAAAAACCGGTTGTAGCCTTTATCGCCGGTCAAACGGCACCCAAGGGTAAACGCATGGGGCATGCCGGTGCGATTGTCAGCGGTAGCGCAGGTACGGCAAAAGAGAAGACGGATGCACTTGAAGCGGCAGGTGTCAAAGTGGTCGTATCACCTGCCGAAATCGGTAAGGCGGTCAAAGAGGTTCTCTCTTGAGCCTACTGTGAAAAATCGACCCAAAAGGGTGTAATTCTCTCCGATTTCGCCTGCTTCCATTAGTAACAACCCTCCTTATCTTTCCGATAATGCGGCATTATTCATAGTTGCCTTACGAAAAATTGGCTATCTTCTTTTTAGTGAATAAGGAAGGCTCCTTATCTCTACATTCCTAATTTTTGAAACAAAAGGGGAAACTATGGCGTTAATGAAGGCACCGGAAAATACCCCGGTTTGGGTCAACACCTCTCGCTGTAAGGCGTGCGACATCTGTGTCGATGCGTGTCCCGCCGGCGTTCTCTCTATGAAGCCCGAAGCAAGTTCCGTCCTTGGAGCGATGATCAGCGTAGTGGCGGAAGAGGCGTGCATCGGCTGTAACGAGTGCGAGCTTTCGTGCCCCGATTTTGCGATCTATGTGGCGGACAAATCGGAGTACAAATTTGCCAAATTGACCGATTCGGCAAAGAAGAGACGCGAAGCGATTATTGAAAACAACTATCGATTACCCGAAGATTGGAAGGAGCAGTAATGTCAGCGACACGAGAAGTGATTTCAAGCGGTAACGACCTTGCGGCAATGGCGGCGGTTGATGCCGGATGTATGTTCTTTGGAGGCTATCCTATTACGCCTTCAAGCGAGATCATGCATACCATCTCCGACCTTCTGCCTAAAAAAGGCGGAGTTGCGATTCAGATGGAGGATGAGATCGGCGGTATCGCTGCGGCGATCGGTGCGGCGATGAGCGGTGTCAGAAGTCTTACCGCCTCGAGTGGTCCCGGTATCTCGCTTAAGGCGGAAAACTTGGGTCTTGCACAAATGGCGGAAGTACCGTTGGTAGTCGTTAATGTCATGCGCGGTGGTCCCTCTACAGGCTTGCCGACACGTGTGGCACAAGGCGATGTTAACCAAGCCAAAAACCCGAGTCACGGTGACTACAAGTCGATCACGCTGGCAGCAGGAAACTTGGCAGAGTGCTATACGGAGGTGGTACGCGCCTTTAACTTGGCGGATCGCTTTATGCAGCCGGTCATCGTACTCTTGGACGAAACGATCGGTCACATGCATGCTAAGGCGATCATCCCTACGGCAGAAGAGGTGGCAAAGGGGATCGTGCCAAGAAAGCGCTTTGAGGGTGATCCGAAAGAGTATAAACCCTACGGTGTTGCTCAGGATGAGCCCGCGGTACTTAATCCGATGTTTCAAGGCTATCGTTTCCACTTTACGGGATTGCATCACGATGCCGACGGCTTCCCGACCGAAGAGATCGAAACGTGTCGTAAGTTGATCGACCGCCTCTTCAGAAAAGTCGATGCGCACAAAGACGAGATCGAGTCCAACGAGGAGTATATGCTTGAGGATGCCGAGATCTTGATCATCGGTTACGGTTCGGCTTCATTGGCGATCAAAGAGGCGATCAATGTTCTCAGAGAGCAGGGCATCAAAGCGGGGATGTTTAGACCGATCACCTTGTGGCCAAGTCCCGAAGAGAGACTCTATGAACTTGGACAGAAGTTTGACAAGGTACTCTCTGTTGAGCTCAACCAAGGGCAGTATCTGCAAGAGATCCAAAGAGCAATGGGAAGAAGAGATATCGAGAAGTTGACCAAAACCAACGGGCGACCCTTCTCTCCTGCCGATATTATCGAGAAAGTGAAGGAGGTATTCTAAGATGGCTTTTAATTATGATGAATATTTGCGTACCAACAAGATGCCGACACTCTGGTGTTGGGGTTGCGGTGACGGGGTGATCTTGAAGTCTTTTATTCGCGCCGTTGACAAGCTTGGCATTAGCAAAGACGATATCTGCGTCGTTTCGGGGATCGGCTGTTCCGGTCGCTTCTCTTCTTATGTCGATATGAACACGGTACATACGACACATGGTAGAACCGTTGCTTTCGCTACAGGCATTAAACTGGCAAATCCCGACAAGACGGTAGTCTGTGTCGCGGGCGACGGTGATGCCTTGGCGATCGGTGGTAACCATACGATTCACGGTTGTAGACGCAATATCGACATCACCTTGATTGTGATCCAAAACTTCATCTACGGCTTGACCAACTCGCAAACCTCGCCGACTACGCCGCGAGGCTTCTGGACGGTGAGCCAAAAAGTCGGTAATGTCGATCCGACCTTTGACGGATGTAAGCTTGCCGAAGCGGCGGGCGCGAGCTTTGTAGCGCGAGAAAACGTGACGGCACCTAAGAAGCTCGAGAAAGTACTTAGAGAAGCGATTGCACACAAGGGCTTCTCGTATGTCGAGGCGTTGTCAAACTGCCATATCAACCTTGGACGTAAAAACAAGATGCAATCCGCCATGGAGAACCTCGACTGGATCGACTCGATCACCTTGCCGAAGAAGAAGTGGGAAGCTTTGCCTGAAGAGGAGCGCATCAACTATCTGCCGACAGGCATCTTGAAGCAAGATAAAGAGGCATTGGAGTACTGCGAGGCGTATCAGATGGTTAAAGACGCGCATCAAGGTAAACGCGGCAAGATTACGCCGGATGACTTCAAGAAAAAGATATAAGGGGTGCACAATGAGTAGAATTGTCATGCGTTTTACCGGCGTCGGCGGTCAAGGTGTCTTGCTTGCGGGCGAGATCTTCGCAGCGGCAAAGATCAAGCAGGGCGGTTACGGTGTAAAGACCGCAACCTATACCTCTCAGGTGCGCGGCGGACCGACCGTCGTGGATATCCAGTTGGATGACGAAGAGATCTGGTATCCCTATGCAATCGACGGTCAGATCGACTTCATGCTCTCTGTCGCCGATGTGAGCTACCAACAGTTCAAAAAAGGGGTACGTGAAGGTGGCACGATCGTCATCGAACCCAACCTTGTCTATCCGACCGAAGAGGATAGAAAGAAGTGGAATATCTACGAAATACCCATCATTACGATCGCCAAAGAGGAGGTCGGAAACGTGATCACCCAATCGGTAGTCGCTTTGGCGATTGCCAATACGATGATGCACGCACTTGACGAGGATCTTCTGGTAGAGACAATGCTTTCCAAGGTACCCGAACGCTTCCACGAGCTTAACAAGAAGGCATACGAATTGGGCAAAAAGTATGCCCTCGAGGCAATGGAGAAGCAGAAAGCAAACGCCTAAGCACAACATGGGCTTTTGCCCATCCTTCAATCACTGCAATCAAGCGCAAAGTTTAGCAACGAGATTTCATTATGGTATAATCCTATCGGCGCAACAGGTAGTTGCCTGTAGTTTGACTACAGGAGGAAAGTCCGAGCTGCATGCGGGAGAGGATCCCACCTAACGGGTGGCCGGAGTAATCCGAGGGCAAGTGCAACAGAGAGTAGACCGCCTGCTAAAAGGGGTCAGACCCGCAACGACAACGCTAAAGCATTGTCATTGAGGTCAGACCCCTTGGCAGGTAAGGGTGAAAGGGTGGTGTAAGAGACCACCGGTGCCTGTGGCAACACGGGCAGCCGGGTAAACCCGATCCGCAGCAAGAAGCGCATGGTAAAACTCCCGCAACCGCATGGCGGTCAAAGCGCTTTGCTTGAGTCTATTGGTGACAATAGACCTAGATAAATAACTACCCAACGACAGAACTCGGCTTATCGTTGCGCCTTCTGCTTGATCCTACGCCAAGATTAACCGACAGATGTGCTATAATCCCTCACATAAAATCGCAAAGGAAGCAAATGCGCGCGATCCTTTTTGTGCTTTTGCCGTTTTTTCTCTTTGCCAAGGTGCATCATGCGCGCATCGAGCCTATCGAGCGGTTGACGATCAAATCGACCGTTTCAGGCAAAGTCTTGCTTGCCGACAGGTCACAAGAGGGCAAGGTCATTCAAGGCGTGATCGTGCATATCGACGATAGTCTCGATAAAAAGGCGCTTCAAAACGCGCGCTTTACACAAAAAAGCCTCAAGTCGATACTTGCACTCACACGTAAAAAGATCGCTTTGCAAAAAGAGATCTTGCAGCGTGCCGCACGTATCTACAATCGTAGCAAAAACCTTAGCGCACTCTCGCAACAAGAGAAAGATAAGCAGTTTGAACACCTTGCTGCGCTCAGATCTCAGCTCTTGGCACTTCAAGAGAAGATCGTGACACTAAGGCGTCAGCTTGATGACTTGCGCTATAAGATCGCAACGCTTCAAAAGCGCATCAAAGATAAGACGATCGCACCTGAGGGGTACTACCTCTATAAGCTTTTGGCAAAAGAGAAGGATGTGGTGGCACCGGGGGCGCCGCTGGCGATCGTGGATGATGTACGACGTGCCAAGGTGACGCTCTTTTTGGATGCGGAGGAGCTGCGCGATATAGAGAAGAGAAGTGTGACGATCAACGGGAAACACGGTGATTTTAAGATAAGCAAAGTCTGGAAAGTAGCCGACGATCAATACCTTAGCCAATATCGTGTAGAGATCACGCTGCCTGCCGACCGTTTTGCTTTTTCGCAATTGGTTGAAGTGGAGTTAAAGTAGTGAAGTCAACAGCCTGTCCGCTTGATTGTTACGATGCGTGCAAGATCCTTGTCGACGAGAAGGGGAGACTGCATGGTGATAGCACCCACCCCTTTGGAAACGGTGCGCTATGCAGTGTCGTCAATCGCTATATGCCTCAAGCATCTCGTATCCGAACGGCACGCATCGACGGTAAAGAGGTATCGATAGAGGAGGCGCTCGAAGAGACGGCACGCGTTTTGAAGCAGTCGGAAAAAACGCTTTTGTGGCGCGGTTCCGGGCATATGGGTGTGATGCAGGAGGTAAGTAACCTTTTGATGGCGCGTATCGGCGGCTACTTGACAGAAGGTTCGCTATGTGACGGTGCCGGTGCCGCGGGCATCGAAGAGGGGCGCGGCGTAAACAAGATCTTGCCATCGGAGCAGATCGCCAAAGCGGAGACCGTAGTGGTTTGGGGGCGCAACCTTACTGTCACCGATGCACATATGATGCCCTTTATCGAGGGCAAGAGACTCATCGTCATCGATCCTGTACGTACAAAGATCGCCGAGATGGCGGATCTGCACCTGCAGCTTCAGCCGAGAAGCGACTACTACTTGGCGATCATCTTGGCACGCTTCGTCTTTATGGCGGACAAAGAGGATAGGGTATGGATGGATCGTTTTGCGAGTGAGTACGAGGATTTTTACGATTATACGCGCGAGCATCGCATCAAGGCGATCTTGGAGTATATCGGCACCGATCTGGGAGAGATGGGCAGACTTCTCGATCTGATCTACGACAAAAAGACGGTCTTTTTGGTCGGCACAGGGGTGCAGAAGTACTCGATAGGGTCGTATGTACTGCAGGCGATCGACGCGCTTGCCGCTTGTTTGGGGCTCTTTGGTAAAGAGGGGTGCGGGGTGCACTATCTCGGCAGTAGCAAAGAGGGGTTTGACAACCCTTTTGAGGTCAATTGCAAGCGCGTCTCGAAGGTCTTAACCCCTTTTGAAACATTCGATTGTGTGATTATCCAAGGCGGAAATCCAGCGGAGAGTATGCCCGATGCCGCAAGGGTGCGCCGATCGCTTGAAGCGGTAGAAAATCTCATCTATTTCGGACTCTATGAAAACGAAAGCGCCAAGCGTGCACGCATCGTTATTCCCGCAAAAACCTTTTTGGAAAAGCGCGATATTCGTCTGAGCTACGGTCACCCTTACGTAACTGCGATGCATCAGGCGCAACAAAGCGATATCGGGATCAGCGAGTATGACTTTACGCGCAGGCTTTGCGAGCTTTTGGCGCTTGAGCCGATAGAGAGCGAAGCGTACTATCTTGAGTATTGGCTCTCTCAATGCGAGCAACTCGGTGAAAATCTCTACCGCTCACCGGGCTATGAGCCATTACCCTACAAAGAGGGCTTCGGTTGCGACTGTGACGAGGAGTTTACCTTCATTTGCGAGTATGACGATAGCTTTGTCAACACCAAACGTTTTCACAAAATTCGCAAAAAGAGGCTTGAGCAG
>JALWQQ010000278.1 GCA_027083075.1 Campylobacteraceae bacterium | reverse complement strand
TACGATATCGAGAGTCGGGATCTTGTCGCGCTGATCGCCCCGGCCATAGGCGGGTGCTGCTATGAGGTAGACGAGGCGGTGGCAAAGCATTTTGTCACTTACCCCGAGGCGCTTGTGCATCATGGCGACAAATATCGATTGGACTTAAGAGAGGTCAATCGTCAACAGTTGCTTGAAGTGGGGATGTTAGAAGATCGCATCATCTTAAGAGGCATCTGTACCGCCTGTGAAAGCGAACGTTTTTTCTCATACCGCAAAGAGGGAGCAAGCGGTCGTTTTCTTAGCTTTGTTGCGTGGCGGAAGTAACTTCCCGCGTTTCGCCCGGAGATAACTCCATCACCTGCCACGGCAAGCCTTGCTTGTTGAGCTCTTCCATAAACGGATCGGGGTCGAACTCCTCCATGTTGTGTACGCCCTCTTCGAACCAGATCTTCTGTAGCATCAGTTTCGCACCGATCATCGCCGGTACACCGGTGGTATAGCTGACCGCTTGACTCATCACCTCTTCGTAGCACTTCTCATGATCACTCACTTGATAGATATAGACAGTACGCGCTTTGCCGTCCTTGATCCCGCGTACGAAGACGCCGATATTGGTTTTGCCTTTGGTGCGAGGACCGAGTGTCGCCGGATCGGGCAAGAGCGTTTTGAGAAACTCGATCGGTACGATCTGTTGCCCGTTGTGCTCTACCGGTTCTATACCGAGCATACCGACATTTTCCAAGCAGCGCATGTGCGTCAGATAGCTCTCACCGAAGGTCATAAAGAAGCGGATACGCTTGAGATGGGGGATGTTTTTGACCAAGGACTCCATCTCTTCGTGATAGAGCAGGTAGCTGTCTCTGGGACCCACTTCGGGATAGTCCCAGACCATCTTGATCTCCATGGGCTCCGTCTCTTTCCATTCGCCGTTTTCCCAGTAGCGCCCCTTGGCGCTTACTTCGCGCAGGTTGATTTCGGGGTTGAAGTTGGTTGCAAACGGGTAGCCGTGATCGCCTGCGTTGCAATCGAGGATATCGACGTAGTGAATCTCGTCGAAGTAGTGCTTTTGCGCATAGGCGACAAAGAGATTGGTCACACCCGGATCGAAGCCGCTACCAAGCAGTCCCATGATGTGCTGTTCACGAAAGAGTTGATCGCGCGCCCACTGCTCTTTGTACTCGAATTTTGCTTCGTCGGGGTGTTCGTAGTTGGCGGTATCGAGGTAGTGCGTCTGCGTCGCTGCGCACGCATCCATGATGGTGAGATCTTGGTAAGGTAGTGCAACGTTGATGACGATATCGGCTTGCGTCTCGTTGATGAGCGCTACAAGCTCCTCGACACTGTCGGCATCGACCTTGGCCGTGGCGATCTCTACGCCCGTTTTGGCTTTGACATTCTCAGCGATGGCATCGCACTTGCTCTTGGTGCGGCTAGCAAGAGTGATCTTGCCAAAAACATCGCTGTTCATCGCACATTTGAACGCTACGACATTGCCCACGCCGCCGGCACCGATAATGAGGGTATTATTGGACATGGTTGCTCCTTAAAAAGGTTGCGATATTTTAGCATAGGTGCGATTATCGCAAATGTTTGTCCGGGTAGGGTTGTGTTTTTACAGGTGATCATCGCAGATGAAAGTATGTTGCCTTAATGTCTCATAATCCATGGCTGTCACATCCATATCGGTTTCATCGAGCACCATGACCTCTCTTGCTCCTGCACGTGAACAAAGTTCACATAAAGCAACTTTTTCGATATCGCTTAGTGGGGTATCCATCTCTCTAAGACTTTTGATAATCGCTATAGGTGCGAAAAGAGCTCTGTTTCGTGTGGCTTGTTCAAAAGCGTACCTCATCAACACTTCAGCCATTTTGTAATTATCTACAATGACCCTTGGATGGGCAAAAGGATTGATGGCGTGTGGGTAGGTTGAGGCTTTGTCGCCTATTGCAAGTATATATGCGTTGTCTTTTGCATTGGCATCTACTGCAATAAGGGGTTTGCATACAAAAGTAAATCCTCTCTTTAGATTGATAACCTTGATATATCTTTCACATACTTCAATATAGAGTTTTGTTGTGAGTCTATCAAGCAGTTTTGAGAGCGAGAACACGGCTAACCTTTTTATCCAACGATTTTCAATACATGATTGTGTCATATGGTTGCTAAAATATATAGAAAATGTGGTGATATCGACACAAAAGAGATGCTGTTTTTGCCATACTTGCGATATAATCAAAGTATGAGAGAAACCCTATTGCACTATAGCTTTGATGACTCTTCCTCCTCTCTTTCTGCAAGCGGGGCATGGACGCTTGATGAGGTAGAGCGTCTGCGTACACTGTTAGAGGGCTACGACAAGAAACTTCGTACACATTCGCCTGAAACACTCTATCTTGATCTCTCTCAAGTCACACGCTTTGATACGGCAGGTTTAATTCTTTTGCGTGATTATATAAGAGACTGGCAGCAGCGCGGCATCACCGTAGAGCTCCTTGGCATGAGTGAGAAGATGCGCAAGCTCTATGTGCTCATCGCCGATGCTCCCCAAGCCAAGATAGTGTTGCGCTACGAAAACTTTCTTGCCGAGATCGGCAAGGCAACCCTGCGTACACTGCAGGATGCCTATGCCTATGTGCAGTTTCTGGGAGAGCTGACGGTGCATCTTTTGCGTCTGCTGCTCAAACCGTGGCACTTGCGCCTCAAAGAGAGCGTTTATCATATGAAGCAAGCGGGGATCGGCGCATTGCCGGTGATCGCCTTGACCGCCTTTTTGACCGGGATGGTGATCGCCTATCAGGGTGCGGTACAGCTGGCTAAGTTCGGTGCAGATATCTTTATCGTCGATATCGTCGGCATCTCGATCGTGCGCGAGATGGGACCGATGCTTACGGCGATCGTGATCGCAGGACGTAGCGGCTCTTCCTATACCGCTGAGATCGGTGCAATGAAGCTGACCGAGGAGATATCGGCGATGCGTACGATGGGCTTCGATCCGTTTCGTTTTTTGGTGATCCCGCGTATCGTTGCGCTGATCGTCGTCTTGCCGCTGCTGATCTTTTTTGCCGATATGGTAGGCATCTTGGGCGGTATGATGGCAGCCAAGTGGGAGCTTGGTATCTCTTGGCATCTCTTTGTGCAGCGTCTTTATGAGGTATTGGCGCTCAAGCATTATCTCTTGGGCTTGCTCAAAGGACCTTTCTTTGCTTTTATCATCGCTACCGTCGGCGCTTTTCGCGGCTTTTTGGTCGAGGAGAAAACCGAAAGCATCGGTCTGCAGACTACCGCATCGGTGGTCAATGCGATCTTTCTGGTCATCGCACTCGATGCGCTCTTTTCGGTCATCTATACGGAGTGGGGGTTATGAGTCGAAACGTGATCGAAGTGGAAAATGTCGTAACCCGTCTTGGGGGGCGTATGATCCACGAGGGTGTAAGCCTGCACGTTCAAGAGGGTGAGATCTATGCGATCTTGGGTGCAAGCGGTTCAGGCAAAACGGTACTGCTCAAAGAGATGATCATGCTCCTGCAACCCCTTTCCGGCACGATCCGCATCTTGGGAGATGACTTGCGCACAATAGGCTACAAAGAGGCGAGCGCGTTGCGGCGCAGTTGGGGCGTACTCTTTCAGTTCGGCGCACTTTTTACATCGCTTACCGTTGCCGAAAATATCGCCTTGCCACTCAAAGAGTTTAGCGATGCCGACGCGACGCTACGCGATGAGATCGTGCTGAGTAAGCTGCAGATGGTGGGGCTCAAGCCCGAAGTCGCTTCGCTCTACCCTTCCGAGCTTAGCGGCGGGATGATCAAACGCGCGGCATTGGCACGCGCATTGGCGATGGATCCGAAGCTGCTCTTTTTGGATGAGCCGACTTCGGGCCTTGATCCGGTCGGAGCGCGGCGCTTCGATGCGCTGATCGAAAAGCTACGCGACACATTGGGGGTAACGGTGGTGATGATCACACACGATATCGAGACGATTCGCGGCATTGTCGATCGGATGGCGATCTTGGCGGAAAAACGTACGGTTGCCGAGGGTAGCTTGCAAAATGTGCTACAATCTAAACACGCGTTTGTCAAAGCCTTTTTCAAGGATATCAATGTATAGCCGTGTCAACTATACCCTTGTCGGTCTCTTTGTCATCCTCTTTTTTGCCGGGGCGGTCTGGTTTGCTCTACGCTTGGCGAAGTACGACCCAAGCGGCGATGCCTACCGACGCTATATGGTCTACTTCAAAGAGTCGGTTACCGGTTTGGCAAAGGATGCGACGGTGAAACTCAAAGGCGTCGATGTGGGGCGGGTAGAGAAGATCGCGATCGATCCGACACATGTCGAAGCGGTTGCCGTCACGCTTAAGATACGCAAAGAGATCCCGATCAAGCGCGATATGGTAGCCCATCTCGAGCCTATCGGTGTGACGGGGCTCTCGACGATCGTCATCGAAGGGGGCAGCGATAGTGCGCCGTTGCTGCGTGCCGAAGGAGGCAAGATACCGGTGATCGCCTCTAAACCTTCGTGGTTTACGACTGCCAAAAGCAATATTGCGCTGCTAAGCGAAAATCTCAATAAGATCTTTGCGCAGACACAAAAGCTGTTGGATGATAAAAACATCGCCGCACTTCAACGTCTGATCGCCTCAGGCACCAAAGCCGCCGACGCTTTGCCTGCACTCGAAGCGGAAGCAAACCGTACCCTTTCGGTGCTGCGACAAACCCTTGACGAGACACGGCAGTTTTTGGCGCATACCGACAAGCGTCTAACGATGGCCACAGAGGATTTTCACGCTATCAAGGAGGATTTTGCAACACTTAAGGCACAGAGTATTCCTGCATTGCGCACGATGCGCCAAAGCGCACGCAACTTGGATAGAACCGTGAAAAAGTTTGCAAAAGGATTGGATAGGGGGGATTATAACCTAAAGCAGATCTTCGATCCGATGCTTAGAGACATAGAGTTGCTAACGGCGCAGATATCGGATCTTGCACGCCAAATGGAGGCGAGCCCCGGCGATCTACTCTTCAAATCGCGCAAGGCGCGCAAAGCACCGGGCGAAGAGTAGTGTCATGAGAGATAAAGCCTTGTCGATACTTAAGGAACTCTTGCTTCTGCTCATTCTCATAGCACTGCTTTCTTATGCAACAAGTTATCTTTTTCGACCGACGCATGTGCCCGCACGTAGCGATAGCTTGCATATACCCACAGTCGAGGGTAAGGTATTTCGACCGCAACATCATAAGCCCTTTTTGATACATTTTACCTTGCGTCGCTGTCCCGTATGTAAGGCGGTTGCTTCCAATGTCGTATCGCTATCGCAACAATACGACATACTGCTTGTCGCCGTCGGATATCAAGAGAGAGCGATGCTTCCCGAGACTTTTCAGACAGATGCAAAGAGGCTATCGATCGCGCTTGATCCGAGCGGAGAGATCGCCGCGCGTTTCGGTGTCGATCGTTACCCATCCGATATCATTTACGATGCCGAGGGAAGGCTCTTTTATCGCGGTAGCGGCTATATGACGACACTCGGTTTGCTTGCAAGGCTCAAAGCGGCAAGCGGCGATTAGAGCCCCTTGCGCATCGTCTCAAAAAGATGTGACAGTTCGTCATCTTCAAGCAGCAGACTTTTTCCTTCGTCAAAGAGAAAACGCAGTTTTTCAAGTGCGTATGCGGGGGCGTAGATACACTCGGGGTGTGCAGGTTTGAAGGCGGTCATGAGCGATGCCTTCTTTTGCAAGGGTTTGTCGCAGATATAGCACGCTTGCAGGGGGTAGAGTCTACCCTCGTGACGCAGAAGCGCAACATAGTGTTCGATGGCGATGCGTTTGGGGTTTTGCCGATCCCACCGTTTTGCCGCACTTAGTAGCAGTTCAAAATAGAAGGGCTCAAGTGTTTCGGTATCTCGCAAGTGTTTTTCAAATCCTGCGATCCATTGATGCCACAAAAGGAGTCTGCCTCTATCGAAAAGCCACGGAAAGCCGTAGTGGCGCAGTGAGCGCATACGAGGCAGAAAACCTTTGCCGTCCTCTTGCACTTCAAAGTCGACAAGATAGCCCGTCTGCAAGATGGAGTGCCTCGCTCCGTAAAACCGATAGTAGTTGCGAATCGCCCTCTCACTCAGTACGGTAGCGATGACATCTTCGTTTTTGGCTTTGACGATCTTAAGAACAAAACCTCTGATGAGACACCCCTTAAATTCGATATGTGTTGTTATTATAAGATAGCAAGTTGAACATAGTTTGTTTGTGTGTATTAAAAACCGAAACCCTTATCTCTTCATTCATCACCCTTCACTCATCACCCATCACTCATCACTAAATTCGGTTCCTCATTCCTCATTACTCGTTACTCGTTAGACCAAATCTTACCTCTTCACTAAAGAGACGGGGCTAAAGCCCCTGCTCCTTATCTCTTCACTCATCACTGAATTCGGTTCCTCATTCCTCACCCCAAAACAACCTCTAACCCCCCTCTAATAGAGTTTTAAGTATAATCCCCCCACTTATGAGAAGCGTGAACTTTTCTTGTGTTTATTCGCTACGATAGATTATGACGAAGGTTTGGACGATGAAAGAACGCTATAGCGCATTTAAAGACAACTGCGGCTTCGGGCTGCTCTGTTCGATGGATCACACTCCGACGCGCCGCAACTTGGAAGATGCCGTGACGGCGCTTGAGCGCATGATGCACAGAGGGGCGATCGCAGCAGACGGAAAGACGGGAGACGGTTCGGGTCTACTGCTTTCGATGCCAAAAGCCTTCTTTGCCAAGGAGGCGAAAAAGGTGGGCGTAACACTACCGGAGCGCTACGGTGTGGCGGTGACCTTTGCGAAAGACTTGGCACAGTGCGACCGTCTCAAGGCGATCGCAGAGCAAAACGGTCTGCAGCTACTCTTCGAGCGAGAGGTGCCCATCGATACCGAGGCTCTTGGTCAGCAGGCGTTAGAGAGCTTGCCGCTGATTCGTCAGCTCTTTTTTGCGCCCGAAGAGGAGATAAGCGACGAACGTTTCGAAGCGCTGCTCTACCTGACGCGTAAAGAGGCGGAGCATCTCTATCGTGACGACGAGCATTTCTACATCCCCTCGTTTTCGAGTCGTATGGTCTCTTACAAGGGGCTGGTCATGCCCATCTATATCAAACGCTTTTACAAGGATTTGCAAGACGAGGATTTTGCGATCTCTTTTGCGCTCTTTCATCAACGCTTTTCGACCAATACCTTGCCCAAGTGGCGTTTGGCGCAACCCTTCCGCGCAATCGCACACAACGGTGAGATCAACTCGGTAACCGCCAACCGTTTCAATGTTCGTGCTAAGATCGTTACGGCAAAGAGTACCGTCTTTACCGACGAAGAGTTGGCACGCATCGGCGATATCATCCAAGAGGGGATGAGCGACTCGGCAAGTTTGGATAACTATTTTGAGTTTTTACGTATCAACGGTATGGACTTTTTCAAAGCGGCGCGTTCACTCATTCCTGCGCCGTGGCACAATGCACCCCATATGGATCCCGATCTCAAGGCGTTTTACGAGTACACCTCTACCGTCTTCGAGCCGTGGGACGGACCGGCGGCGGTGAGTCTAACCGACGGACGTTTTATCGGGTGCGTGCTTGATAGAAACGGCTTGCGCCCCGCTAAATATATCGTTACTAAAGACAATCGCTTTATCATCACTTCCGAGTTCGGTGTGCTTCAGACCCCCGAAGAGGAGATCATTGAGCGTGGACGCTTGCAGTCGGGTGAAATGATCGCAGTCGATATGCAAGCGTGCAAACTCTTTAAAAACAGTGAGATCAACGACTATCTCAAGTCGCGTAAACCCTATGCGCAGTGGCTTAACAAGCACATGGCGTATCTGCAAGAGTTTGCTACCGAACCGGTTGTGAACCACACCGTCGGTTCGCGCCGTGACATGGAGGCAAAGCAGCGCTACTTCAACTACACCCTTGAGGTGATCCGCGAAGTGATCAAGCCGATGGTGCACGAGGGTAAAGAGACGACGGGTGCGATGGGTGACGATACGCCGCTTGCCGCCTTTTCGCAGCATCAGCGCAACTTCACCGACTTCTTCAAGCAGAAGTTTGCACAGGTGACCAACCCGCCCATCGATCCGATCCGCGAAAAGATCGTCATGAGTCTCAATACGGGTTTTGGCGAAGCACACAATATACTGGATGAGAGCGAAGCGCACGCCATACGCCTCAAGACCCGATCGCCCATCATGTCAGGTGAAAAGTTTGCACTGCTTAAAGAGTTCGGCACCGAGGGAAGCGACAAATATCATCCAAGTTATAAATATAAGTCTTACGATACCGTATTTGAGAGCGATCTTGAGCAGAGCTTAGAGCGTTTGGTGCAGCAGATCATCGAAGATGTTAAAAACGAGGGTGTGCGTACCATCATCTTGGACGACAGGGCGCTCAACGGTTACACCAAAGTTATTCCGATGCCGATGGCGATCGGGCGTTTGTCGCAGTGTCTGCTTGACGAGAAGCTTAGACACCTTACGAGCATCGTTGCAGTAACGGGCGAGGTCTTCGATCCGCACTCTGCGGCGGTAATGATAGGACTCGGTGCGGCATCGGTCTATCCCTATCTGCTCTACTATACGATCGAAAATATCGCCAGAGAAGAGGATGAAGATGCCGATTTGGCGGCGATCTTGAAGCGTTCGCGCAAGGCGATCGGCAACGGTGTGCTCAAGATCATGTCGAAGATGGGCATCTCTACCGTTTCAAGCTATCGCCATTCGAGACTCTTCGATGTGATCGGCTTAAGCAACGAGATGGTCGATAAGTGCTTTAGAGGTACCCATGCTTTGCTTCCCGGACTCGGTTTTGCCGATATCGAAGCAAGGCTCAATACTGCACATGAGCGTGCCTTTACCGATGCGCTCAATAGCAAAAACGTACCGCTATACAAAGGGGGTTTTTATAAGTTCAAAAAGGGTGAGGAGTTCCATGACTTTTCACGCGATACCATCTTGGCGATCCAGCGCGCTTCGATCTCGGGTGAGAAGGGTGATTATGAAGAGGTGAAGCGCTTGGTTAATGAGCGCGATAAGAAGTTTATCCGCGACTTCTTCCGCCTCAAAAGCGACAGAGCGCCCATCGACATCAGTGAGGTTGAACCTAAAGAGGCGATCTTTAAACGCTTCTCGACCGCAGCGATGAGTATGGGGTCGATATCCCTTGAGGCACATACGGTGCTTGCCGAGGCGATGAATCGCATCGGCGGACGCTCCAACTCCGGTGAAGGCGGCGAGGATCCTGCACGCTACGGCACGATACTCAACTCAAAGATCAAGCAGGTAGCATCAGGGCGTTTCGGTGTAACTCCCGAATATCTGCGAAGTGCCGACGAGATCCAGATCAAGGTGGCGCAGGGGGCAAAACCGGGTGAGGGCGGACAGCTTCCGGGCAAAAAGGTCACACCGCTGATTGCGCGCTTGCGTTACACCAAGCAGGGCGTAACACTTATCTCACCGCCGCCGCACCACGACATCTACTCCATCGAGGATTTGGCGCAGCTGATCTTCGATCTTAAACAGGTCAACCCCCATGCCAAGGTGACGGTCAAGCTGGTCTCTACCGCGGGTGTCGGTACGATCGCCGCAGGTGTCGCGAAGTGTTATGCCGACAAGATCATCATCAGCGGCGGTGACGGCGGTACGGGTGCCGCCCCTATCGGCTCTATTCGTTTTGCGGGCAATCCGTGGGAGCTCGGTGTCCATGAGGCACACAATGCCCTCAAGGTCAACGATCTGCGCTCTTTAGTGCGCCTTGAGACCGACGGTGGGCTCAAGACGGGGCTTGATATCGTCAAAGCGGCGATCTTCGGTGCCGAAGAGTTTGCTTTCGGTACGGGTGCGCTGGTGATCGTCGGGTGTATGATGTTTAGGGTTTGCCATCTCAACACCTGTGCCGTCGGCGTCGCAACCCAAGATGAGCGTCTGCGTGCGAAGTTTAAAGGCAGTGTGCAGCGTGTCATCAACTACTTCACACTGGTAGCCGAAGAGGTGCGCGAGATCTTAGCGTCTCTTGGCTATCGCTCACTCGAAGAGATCGTTGGGAAAACGGAGCTACTTGAGGTGATCGACGATGCGTTTGCGAAAAAGTTCGACTTTGCATCGCTACTTGACAAGGTCGAGGGCGTCGATACCTGTCAAGTGGAGCACAATGAACCGTGGGATAAAAACAGTTTTGAGCACGAGATCCTCAAAGAGGTGATGCCGGTGATCGAAGGCAAGCAAGAGAAGATCGTCATCGAAAGAGAGATCAGTAACCTCAACCGAAGCTTCGGAGCGCTCACCTCGGGCGAGATAGCGGCGCGTTACGGCAACAAAGGATTGGAAGAGGGGGCGATCACCTACAAGCTCAAGGGTAC
>JALWQQ010000277.1 GCA_027083075.1 Campylobacteraceae bacterium | reverse complement strand
CAACAGAAGGGGTTAACACCGAAGCTTTACGAAGACTTCAAGAGGCGCAAAGCCGCAATGATGACGAGGCGCAACAGCAAGCGTTACTTGATCTGATCGCCAAAGGCATCGCATTGAGGCTACAAAAATTCGCCGTCGAGAAGTTGACACTTGACAAAGAGACGGTTGACGGATTTTATATGCACGGCTCGTTCACACTACCGCCAAATGACAATAGGCGTCTCGTAGCGCCGCAACAGCTTTTGTCGCAACTTAACGCCTCGCTCGAGCTGGTACTCTCTAACGCACTTTATGACATTGCCTCACGCTATCCGCAAGTAGCACTCGGCACGATGCTGATACCACCCGAAGATCGCAACGGCACCAAAGCCTTTCGCATCGACTACCGCCATGGCAAGGTGCGCATCAACGGCAAGCGCCTCTTTTCAATGTAATGCTCATCGTTTAAAGCGTATGGTAAAACACGCGCCCTCGTCGTCGTTGCGCGCACCGATCGTTGCTTCCATGTGCTTTTCCAAGATGATTTTTATCATATATAAGCCTATGCCGCTACCGTGTGCTTTGGTGCTAAAATAGGGCTCGAAAATGCGATGCATCATACCGTTGTCGATACCGCCTCCGCCATACTCGGACAAGGCATCACCAACGCTGCGGCAAGTATCTCGGAAGCCTTGCAGGGCGCTAAGTTGCAAAGCAGTATTGCAAGCGTCAAAGAGGCAGGCGGCAAGGACGGTTATATCGACATGTCCGTTGCCATGGCGAGAGGAAAGACGGCGGCTGAGAAGTCTATGCTTGAAAGTTACCCCGATGAAGAGAGTTATGTCGCTGCTCAAAGAAGAGAAGGCACGAGAAAGGGTATTGGCGATTATGTGAAGAATATTCAAGCGGTCGCACCCGAACAGATAGAAAATACAATCAAGACGATCCTTAACAATCCAAGGCTCTCGGATGAAGAGCGAGAGAGCGTCAAAAACTCTTTGATCAAATCGAATCTCATCGATAAAGAGGGCAAGATCAACTATGATCCGGAAAACTATATACGCGCGATGGCAACCTACAAAGCGGGCTCACAAACCGATGACGCGAGGGTAACCATCGGAGGCGTGACCCACAGTCTCGATCGAGACATTATAGCCAATACTACAAGGATAAGCACCGACGCTTCGGAGGTGCATCATACCGGCGACGGTATAAACTACCACAACGGTCTAAGCGGAAATGTCAAACAAGCGATGATAGAAAAAGCAACGGGTGCCAATCTTGCTCACCTTGGAAAAGATGCGGACGGCAATGAAGCAAGTGGTGCAAAATTGGTTGCCGAATATGTAGGGGCAGCACTTATCGCAGGCGCCACTGTTAACGGAATATCGAAAAAATATACGGGAAAAGGGATAATCGATAATGTTAAATCAGCGACGCATAAACTTAGGGGGAACCTCGATGAAGCTCTTGATAACCCCGATAACCACCAGAACGGCAATAATGCTAACTCCACCCCAAACAAAACCGATAAGATAGTTCATAACAAAACTCCTTCAATCAATGATTATCTTACCGGAAATTATAACAAAAAATCCGCCCAAACCAAATCGTGGTCCAAAGAGATAGGCAAATCCTTCTTAAAAACCAAAGCAGGTAAGCTTATAGGCGGCGCAGCTGCCGTGGTGGGTCTAAGCTCCCTTGCCGGTGCCGCAGAAGAGGGATACGAGGGCTACATGGGCGACAATCACACAACCGTACCGCCGCAGAGTGCAGATACATCCATGAGCACAACAGACGCTGCGGTGATCTTGGGCACCTCTGCCGTCGTGAACGGTGCTACGGCGATGTACGGCGCTGCCGAACTCAAAGCCGCACAACAAACAACCGGCAAACTCCTTGCCAAAGAGGGCTCCAAGTTCGCAGGTAAAGCGGCATCCAAACTCATGCCCGGTGTGGGGCTGGCATTCGGCATTAAGTATGCGGCGGATGAATTTGAAAAAGGCAACTACGGAAGAGCGACATTTGAAATGTTAAGCGGTGTAGCCTCTTTGGTTCCGGGCATAGGAACGCTTGCAAGTGCGGCGATCGACATGGGGCTGGCAACGGAATCGGTACTCAATCCGGAACAAGAGACCGAAAGGCTTTCTAGAATAGCAAACTCAAAGAGCGAACTTGTAGGTACCGCAGCCCTCGGTGCGCTTGCTACCTCAAACCAAAGAACCGTAGAACATCAAATCGCGGGCGATCATGTAATACGAAAACTCAGAAAAGGCGAAGCGATCACAAGAGACGAGCTGATAGCAACAGGTGCCGATCCCCAAGTGGTAAACACGCTTCCGCTATCCGAAAACGGCACGATAGATCAAATGAATGTAAATAAATATTTACTTTAAGGTCAAAAGAGCGCAGGTTCGTCGATCTCTTTGATGCGAAAACTGCGGCGGTGTATCTCGCACCTGCCGTAACGCTTGATAGACTCGATATGCGCCTTGGTACCGTAGCCTTTGTGTCTCTCGAAGCCGTACTTGGGGTAGCGTGTCGAGAGTTCGCACATGATGCGATCGCGCGTCACTTTGGCGACGATGCTATCGGCACTCACCTCTTTAATACAAAAAGCCAAAAAGCCACAACTGTATCTTGTTGCC
>JALWQQ010000276.1 GCA_027083075.1 Campylobacteraceae bacterium | reverse complement strand
ACCGACACCCGTCTCCTCTATGCCTTGCACATAGCGTTTGGCGACAAACTGCAAGAGTCGCGCCTCTTCTACGCTACACTTAAGCTGCGGAAAGATCGCACTCTTTTGCACCTCTTTTGCTTCGATAAAGTCGATAAGATACTTCAACCGTTATCCTCTATACGAGATAAATTTCTTTGAGTATATCAAAGTTTTGTTATACTTGATTTAAACAATATCGGGAGGTGGACGATGAAGCGTATCGCGGGTATCGGGCTCTTGCTTTCGGCACTGCTTTTTGCCGACGGTGCCGTCATTAAAGATGGCAAGCGCGGTTTGATGTGGGAAGAGAGCTACCATAGTGCGGATGTAAAGGTCGACTTTGCCGAAGCCAAACGCTACTGCCGCAACCTGAAGTTGGGCGGATTTGAAGATTGGCGCGTGCCGACACTCTTCGAACTCTTGAGCATCGTCGATTTTACTCGTGCCAAACCGGCGATCAAGGCGCCTTTTAAGCAGGTGAAAAAAGACGGCAGCTACTGGACCGTCACCCCCTATGTGCGCGAATCGGAAGAGCGCTGGGTCGTAAGCTTCAAAGACGGTGCGACAAGCAATGCCGCCGAAAACTACGACAGGTATGTGCGCTGCGTAAGGACGATGCATTGATAGCGGCGCTTCGCAGACGCTTTGCAAAAGAGCGCTGTGAGCGCATCTTGCATGTTAGTTCACCCTTGGCGCTCCACCTTAGACCCGCCGCTCGTTTTGCACAAGCGGCAAAAAGCTTTGCCTGCGAGATCTCGCTTGCCTATCGCGACAAGATCGCCGATGCAAGCGATCCCAATGCTATCTTGGCACTCGGTGTCGATACGGGTGAGCACTTGACACTTCTCGCGGAAGGCAAAGAGGCAAATCGTGCTTGCGATAGCCTTGCCGACCTCTTCGAGACGCTGATGGAAGAGGATCGTCAAAAGCTCGACACACACTCACCCGAAGTAGACGTAACGAGAGCGTGCCCCTACGAAACGGAAGTACTCCGTGTCGAGGCACTCGTCAAGGGCGTGGCGACGGCGCCGCTTTTTATGCTTCAAAGTAGCCTCGAAGCACCCGATGTGCCCTTGCCCTTTGACGAAGCGATCGAACGCTACCGCAACAAGCTCGAAAAAGATGCGCTCTCTCAGGCACAGGCTACACTCTTCGAATCGCTGATAGAGGGCGTAGATAGCTTGGAACTCTTCGAAGCCAAGTGTGAGCGTGCCATTGCGACACTGCAAGGCAAACAGCGTACCAAAGCCGACGACTACCGCGATATTCTTCGTGCACTGAAGATCGCAAGCGGCTACCGCCACCGCCTTCTCTTGCCTCGTAAGGATGCGATCGTCGTCGCCGAAACCCTCCTGCCTTCCGATGTCAAGCGGCTTTTGGATCCGCATGTCAAAGGGGTACTGCTTGTCAACAGCTCCCGTTATGCCCACAGCGCTCTACTGCTCAAGGAGTATGGCATCCTCTCCGCACTGATCGATACATTGCCGCCGTTAGACAACGTACAAGCGGCTATCTTCGATACACGATGCGGCGTGCTTGTCACACGACCGAGTCAAGCCGACCTTCTTTATGCGCAAGCGCTTATCGAAAGAGAGGAAAAGCATACGGCACATACCAAAACCAACAAAAACGCACCGGCGCTGATGCGCAACGGAGAACGCGTCAAGGTGCTTGCCAACCTCGGTGAACTCTCGCAGATCGATATGGCTCTCGAGGTGGGCGCAGAAGGAGTAGGACTGCTTAGAAGCGAATTTCTCTTCAAAGAGCAAAAGCCCGATATCAAGACGCAGACGGAGACCTACAAACACTTTTTCGACGCCTTTTCCGAGGTGACGGTACGGACACTCGATGTGGGCGGCGACAAGGCGCTACCCTACATCGACATCCCTAAAGAGAGCAATCCCTTTCTCGGTATCCGCGGCATTCGGTTGCTACAAAGCCACGAAACGCTCATTGCCGAACAGCTACAGGCTATCATCCGCGCCGCACAGGGGCACGAGGGCATCAAGGTGATGTTTCCGATGATCGCTTGTGCCGAAGAGTTCGACGCCGCTAAAGCCTTGGCGCAACGCATCGCCGATGCCGAGGGACTTAGCATAGAGAAGATCGCTTGGGGGATCATGATCGAGGTGCCCTCCGTGCTTTTCGATCTTGAGCGACTCAATGCGCGTGTCGATTTCTACTCTGTCGGTACTAACGACTTGATGCAGTATCTTTTTGCGATAGAGCGTACCCACCCGACACTACGCACCGATCCGCTCTCACCGTCCGCCGTTGCAGCGCTACGGCAGATTGTCAAATCGGTTGACAAACCCTTAAGTCTCTGCGGCGATCTCGCCTCGCAAGAGGAGATGATCGCACCGCTACTTGAGATCGGCTTTCGCACCCTGAGTGTCGCCCCCTCGCAAATCCCGCTTGTCAAGGAGAAGATTCGCAATGTTTAAACTCTTGCAAAAGATCGGCAAAGCGCTCATGACACCCGTTGCCGTGCTACCTGTTGCAGCACTACTGCTTCGCTTTGGTTTCGGGGACATTCCCTTCATCCACGGAACGGTCGCCGCAGTGATGAAGGCGGCGGGCGAGAGCATCTTTGCACATCTCGACTTGCTCTTTGCCGTCGGCATCGCCTATGGG
>JALWQQ010000275.1 GCA_027083075.1 Campylobacteraceae bacterium | reverse complement strand
TAGGTGCCATAAAATATACTCTTGTAAAATTCCTGCGATAGCTTCACCAATCTATCGATATAAAAGGGTGCGCTTGATCGTTGCGCTTCATTTTATCGGCAATATATCCGGCTATATGGACAATAACCCCTTTGTTAAATTTAAAGGTGGCAGCCTAAAGGCTGCATGACTATTTTGTGTTAGGGTGGGGTGTTTTCTCGGTACTTGCAGGAAGGATGGGGTAGCTGATCGTAGGCTTTTTGCCTGTCAGGCTCTTCAGAAAGCTTACGATTTTCTTCGCCTCATCATCCGATATCTCCATACCAAGCTGTGTGCGTCCCATCTCCTGCACCGCCTCTTTGAGTGACCAGATCATTCCGTTATGAAAATAGGGGGCGGTTTCGGCAATATTTCGCAGTGTCGACAACTTCACCATCCCCTTGGCATCACCTTTAAAATCGCCGACTTATGCCTATGGTCGACGAGAGAAGCTTAAACTCTTTTCAAAAATACGCCGCACTCCATATGCTCGGTATAGGGAAACTGATCAAACATAACGGCGTCCTCTACTTTGTGCGTTTTTTCAAGATATCTTAAGTCGCGTGCCAAAGTTTCGGGATTGCAAGAAATATAGATGACATAAGGCATATCGGCAATAAGCGCGCGCGTAGCCTCGTCCAAACCGGCACGCGGAGGATCGACCAGCGCACATTCGAAGCGATACTTGTTTAGATCGATGCCTTGCATGCGTCTAAACTGACGCACGCCGCGAAGTGCTTGTACCATCTCTTCAGAAGCCATACGCACAAAGCGGATATTTTCGACACCGTTGCGTCGACAATTCTCCTCTGCAGCATAAATGGAACGCTTACTGATCTCCGTTGCCAACACCTTGTCAAAATAGCGTGATAGCGGGATCGTAAAGTTCCCGAGACCGCAATAGGCTTCAAGCAGATCGCCCTCGTTAAATCTCTTAGCATGTGCACAAGCCCAATCGATCATCTTGGCATTGACAAAGGGATTGGGCTGTGTAAAGCCGCCTTCATATTGCAGATAGCGCACCTCTCTTTCATCGACTAACAGTCGCTCCTCGACAAACTCGTCAGAAAGCACCAATTTTTGCTTACGGCTTCGCCCCATGATCTTACATGAAAGCAGACCTTCCAGGCTTTTCGCTTCACCCTCCCATGCTGCGTCTAACTTTCGATGGTAGAGCATCGTCACTAAGCACTCGTCTGTTGTTGTTGCCAAAAACTCGACACCAAAGAGCTTTGATTTTAGTACCTGCGGTGACGTGTTAATGGCATCAAGCAAACGCCACATTCGCTTTTCGATCGGTGCGATCACCTTCGGACACTCCTCGATGCAGACCGTTTGCTTTTTCTCTACACCGCCCATCGCGTAAAAGGCGCGCTCCCCCTCATGCCATATACGAAACTCGGCACGCGCACGATAGGCGTGTGTCGGCGAAGCATTGGTGACGATCTCGTCGCCGTAAAACGGGGAAAGCAGTGCCTGAAGCCTCTTCTTTTTCCGCTTCAGCTGTGCCTCATATGTAAATGGCGACATCGTACACGATCCACACACGCCAAAGTGTTTACACTCCATAGCCGTTCCTCAACTTTTTAACGCTAATTTTACCCGATTAAAATCAATTCGCTATAATCACGAAAACCATCCTCAAAGGCGCTACGGCATGTCACTCTCCATCGTTATCTTGGCAGCGGGCAAAGGGACGCGAATGAAGTCTTCGCTTCCAAAGGTACTACATCCCATCTGCGGTAAAGCGATGCTCTCTCATCTGCTCGATGCCGCACAAGCGCTCAGCGATGACATCACGGTAGTACTCTCGCACCAAGCCGATCTCATCAAAGAGGAGATCTCGGCGCACTACAAGGGTATCGATTTTGTTCTGCAAGATATCGAGCACTATCCCGGCACGGGCGGCGCGTTGCGCGATATAAGCCCCAAACACGACAAGACCTTGATACTCAACGGCGATATGCCGCTTGTAACAGCCTCCTCTCTTAACGCACTTATTGCACCCGAAGCCGATATCGCGATGAGCGTCATTATGCTCGATAACCCCGACGGTTATGGACGCGTGATCATCGAAAACGGAACCGTCAAGCGCATCGTAGAACAAAAAGATTGTAGTACCGAAGAGCTGACGGTGCGGAGTGTAAATGCGGGGGTGTATTGTGTTTCGACAGCGCTTTTGCAGCGCTACATCCCACAACTTACAAACGACAATGCCCAAGGCGAATACTACCTAACCGATATTGTCGCAATGGCGGTAAACGAAGGAAAAAAAGTCGTTGCCATCGAGGTAGCGGAGGAGGATTTCAAGGGGGTTAACTCTAAAGTCGATTTGGCGGAAGCGGAACAGATCATGCTGCAGCGTATCAGAGAACACTGGATGAGCGAAGGGGTGCGCATGCGTCTGCCCGAGACTATCTATATCGATGCGAAGGCAACCTTTGAAGGCGAGTGTATCTTAGAAAACGGTGTGACCATCGAGGGGGCGTGTCGAATCGTCGATTCGCACATCAAAGCGCACAGTGTCATCGAAGAGAGTACCCTGATCGACTCCGATGCGGGTCCCTTGGCACACATCCGCCCCGGCAGCCACCTTAAAAATACCCACATCGGCAACTTCGTCGAAGTGAAAAAATCGACACTCAAAGGTGTAAAGGCAGGACACTTGAGCTA
>JALWQQ010000274.1 GCA_027083075.1 Campylobacteraceae bacterium | reverse complement strand
GGCAATGTCATACTCGGCGATGCGCGACGCTTCCCCGAAGTGCTTATCGAGCGAAGCCGAAAACGATAAGCCTTCGATGCCCGATCCCTGCGCATCCCATGAGAGTGTCGCTACACCTACGCTGCCATTGATGCCCGCTTCGGTGAGAGTGTTGTGCTCCATATTGGCAAAGTAGGGACCGCCGCCAAAGAGGTTGTCGGCTTGGCTACCCAAGACACGGTTGTAAGCAAACCGCACACCAAGTCCGCTGCATTCGTGCGCAAGCGACACTTGCGCACCCCACACTTTAGAGACCGTCCTTTCGGGCATATCGAGGTAGGCACCCTGCCATGCCGCACTCAGCGCAAAGTCACCGTAATGTGCTGTCATATCGGAAGCGAGATAGAGCGCATCAAGCGCCTGCGCCCCCCTGTAATACCACGCCTCGATACCAAACGCCTCATCAGGCGCATAGCGTGCGCCGCCGTAAAAGATGCCTCTTTTGCCATTAAGCGGCATAAACCTTCGTTGACGCGGTGCATCTACACCGCTCCACCCGTAAAACCATCCCGCCTCGTAATGCCATGCGCTTTTCGCACCATAGAGTCGAATCGCCTCGAAGCGGTTGGGACTCATGCCGACATCGTCGCTATCGGCAAAAGGGCTCTCTACCGCTTGACGTCCGATGCGAAGATGCAAGCTCTCGCTACCATAGTCAAGATAGAGCCGCCTAAGCGCAAGAAAGCTGCCTTGGCTTTGGTCTAAAAAAGGAACACCCTCAAATCCCGCACTCTCTTTGCCCAGTACCGCCTGCAGTTCGATGCCGCTTTGCCACTGCGACGAGGTATGTGTAGCGCTCAGCGTTATAGCGGTAGCAATACTCTCTTCTGCCGCCGTTTGATCATGGTGCTGATAGCCGATACGCAGCGCAGGATGCAGCGTATCTTTTGCCGATAGCAGCGAAATACCGAGAAGCAAAAGGGTTATAAGCCGATGCATAGGTAAACTCCGATCAACACTTTTTGCTTAGGGCTCACTTTGAGGTCGGACCCCCTATTCGGATAACGGTTTACAGATAACGGATAGCAGTATGCACAAACAAACCATACCTCTTCACCATCACCCATCACTCTTCACTAAATTCGGTTCCTCACCCTCCACCACGATCTTCTCTGCCTCCTCTTTGCGTAGCGCGATCAGTGTATCGCCCACCTCGACCTCGATCGTGCTTTTGGCGGGGGCACACCCGCGCACCGCAATGCGCTCGCCCGGCACCATACCGAAAGAGTAGAAGCGTTTGCGCAATTCGCTATCGGCATCGATACGGACGATCGTGGCACGCTGCTCTTTGTGAAGTTCACTAAGTCGCATTACATTACACCCCTATGATAAATCGGGTGATATGGTACGCCAAAAAGCTTAAAAACCATGCCGTCACGGTGGTCATCACAAAAAGATAGAGTAGATAGCGCCATCCGCCCGCCTCTTTGGCAAAGACGGCGGAAGCGGCAAAACAGGGTAGATAGATCATTACAAAGACGATAAAGGCGATCGCGGCAGGTAGCGAGATGTTGGCTTTGAGTTTTGCTTGTAACTGCGTATTTCTCTCATTCGCCCCCTCGCCCAGCGCATAGAGTACGCCAAGGGTAGAGACAACCACCTCCTTTGCCGCCAGTCCACTAAACAGCGCTACCGACATACGCCAATCAAACCCAAGCGGCGCAAAGAAGGGTTCGAGTGCCTTGCCCGTACGCCCCAGATAGCTCTGCTCAAGCGCGATCGCCTGCGCTTCCGGCGCACTTGAGCCTTGGGGCGGGTTCGCCTTGGGGTAGTTGCTTGCAAACCAGACGATGACGCTTGCCAGCAAGATGAAGGTACCCGCCTTTTTGAGGTAACTTGCCGCTTGGGTATAGACGGTATGCCAAATAAGCTTCAATGAGGGCAGGCGATATTTGGGCATCTCCATCACAAAGGGCTCATCCTCGCCCTTGAAGACAAAGAGTTTGAGCGCCTTTGCCATCAAGAGTCCCAGCATCGCACCGCTAATGTAGATCAAAAAGAGGATATTACCCGCCTTTTGTGTCCCGAAAAAGGCGCCTGCAAAGAGCACATAGATTGGCAAACGCGCCCCGCAGCTCATAAAACCGATGATAAAGAGCGTGATGAGCCTATCGGTTTCGCTTTTAAGCGTTCGCGCCGCCATATATGCAGGCACCGAACAGCCGAAGCCCGTCACCAGCGGGATGAAGCTCTTGCCGTGTAAGCCGAATTTGTGAAAAAAGCCGTCTAACAAAAACGACACGCGACTCATATAACCCGTCGTCTCCAACAATGCGATACCCAAAAAGAGGATGACAATATTGGGCAAGAAGAGTATCACCGCGCCCACACCCGAAATGATGCCGTCGGCTACCAATGAGGCAAGCTCCCCTTCGCCCAACCACCGCTTAGCGCCCTCGGCAAGATGCGTAAAGAGTGTATCGATCCAATCCGCGGGGATTTGACCGAGAGAAAAGGTAAGCTGAAAAAGTGCCCACATAAAAAAGAAAAAGAGCGGGATGCCGAGATATTTGTTGAGCAAAAGTGCATCGATACGCTGCGTAATATCCTTTCCTTTGCGCTCTTTGCGTTGCGTCACCTCGAGCGCAGCCCCCTTGGCAAAAGCAAAGTGTTCGGTAGCAAAGATCTCCTTAAGATCCTTGCTATCGTAGTGGATATAGATATGCGCTAAGG
>JALWQQ010000273.1 GCA_027083075.1 Campylobacteraceae bacterium | reverse complement strand
GCTCTATGAAAAGCTCGGCATCGATGCCAAATCGCCGGATTTTGAAAAACTCTTCGACTACAAGGCGATGAACCTATCGGGCATCGGGCTGAAAGAGGAGGATTTCGGTGAGTTGCGCGAAGGTAAATACATCCAGATCATCGCCATCACTTACGAGCCTGATAAAAACGGCAAAAAGAAGGCGAAAAACATCTCTTTGGGATACTTCGGCAAGGCGGAAAACCTCGAGGAGGGGCGTAAAAAAGACATTATCGAGTTTGTCCTGCGCTGGCGCTACGAAAAAGCATTTCAGAACCTTGAACACTATCGCGGACTACTGACACACCTATTGGAGCCCATACCCACTCCTGCGACACTCTTTTAACCCTCTTTTTGTTACAATCGCAAACGATTTTATATAGACCAAAGGAGCTATTGTGCATTTGGACTTGACCCCGGACGCGGTACTAAAACAGCTGGGCTATGCCGTGAGCGAGCAAACCCTTTCGCAGTTGGCGCAGATCTATGAGAAGAGTCCGGGTTTAGAGAAGTTTTTGCCTCATCTGCCCGCTTTTATCGACGCCTTGGCTGTCGAGAAGGGGTATGTCTCGATGTCCAACTCCAAGCCGTATCTTAAGATCAAGTGCGATGTCGATAGCGGCGCCGATAATCTCAGCGCCTTTGAAGCGTTGGTGCAAAAATGGGCTACGAAGTATAAGCTACAGTTAGACAAAGTCAACGACCACACCTACTATATCACCGGCGTTGCATAAGTGGCACTTGCAGCACTCAATGCGCAGCAGCGCGACGCCGCTACCGCACCCTTCGGACACAATCTTATCATCGCCTCCGCAGGCACCGGAAAGACCTCTACGATCGTAGGGCGCATTGCGCATCTGCTGCAAAGCGGTGTGCCGCCCGAGGAGATCCTGTTGCTCACCTTTACCAACAAAGCCGCAGCAGAGATGATAGGTCGCCTTGGGCGCTACTTTCCCGAAGCGACTACACGCAAGATAGAGGCGGGTACCTTTCATGCCGTTTCATACCGTTTTCTCAAATCACTCGATCAAAACCTGACACTCAAGCAACCCGCCGAACTTCGTACGCTCTTTCGTACCGTTTATGAGGAGCGAGATTTTGTGCGTATGGGGCTTGAGAAGCCTGCCTTTTCAGCAAGCTACCTCTATGAGCGTTATCAGTTGTGGCAAAACGCCACGGATGAAGCGTTTGAGGCGTGGTTTGTAGCGCAGCACCCCGACCAAGAAGGCTACATCGATGCCTATCTCGATCTTTTCGAGGAGTTCGAGGCACAAAAGCGTGCATTGGGGTATCTCTCTTTTAACGACCTGCTCTTGCGAACACTCGAGTATCTCGAGACGCACACCTTGCCCTATCGCGAGGTGCTGGTCGACGAGTATCAAGATACCAATACCTTACAGGGCAGGCTGATCGATGCGATGCGTCCCGAGTCGCTCTTTTGTGTCGGAGATTACGATCAGAGCATCTATGCCTTTAACGGTGCGCGCATCGAAAATATCGCCACCTTCACACAGCGTTACCCTGATGCGCGTATCTATACACTCAAGATCAACTATCGCTCCAGCGCACCGATACTCTCTTTGGCAAACCGTGTCATTGGTTACAATGAACGCATCTATCCCAAGTCGCTGGAGGTAGGCAAGCAGGGTAAGGTACATCCGCCCATGCTGCTGGTCTATGAAGATCTTTTTGAGCAGTATCGCGCCATTGCGCAACGCATCAAACTCACGCTTACACCACATGAGGAGATTGCGGTACTTTTTCGCAACAACGCCTCTGCCGACGGGATCGAAGCAAGTCTCAGAGAGCAGGGGATTGCGTGCAAACGCAAGGGGGGTAGCAGTTTTTTCGAGACCAAAGAGGTGAAGTTTATTCTCGATCTCATGACGCTGCTGCACAATGGGCGTGATATGATGGCGTTTATTCATCTTTTCGAATACGCCCCCGGTGTCGGAAGCGCCTTGGCAAAAACCTTTTATGAGGCACTGGCGCATCTGGGTGAAGGCTCTTTGCAAAAAGGGTTGTGTGCGCCTGTGCGTAGCGATCTACCCAAAGCACAGCGGCGCAAAAGCGAACAGCTGGGGCTTTTCGGTGAGAGTTTGGCGCCGGAGCCTACGACACGATTTGCTGATCTTTCGTTACCTCAAAGCGTGCGTGAGCATCCGCTTTTAAAACACCCGCGTCTTAGTGTGCAGATGTTGGATTTTTTTGTCGATTTTCAAGCACTTGTTTGCACCTTGATCTCACGAAACGATCCGGCGACGATCTTGCGTGAAATCATCCATAGCACGCTTTATGAAAGGGTAGTGCAACAGTTGGCAAGAGCGCGCGCAAGGCTACAAAACGGCGAGATTGATACTAACAAATATGATACCGCAAGAGAGCGTATCGTTCGCAAAGCACGCCTGCTTCTTGACTTGGCGAAACCCTACCGCCACTTGGAACGCTTTTTGAATGCGATGGTACTCGGCGGTGGAGAGCTCAGCGAAGGCGAGGGGGTCAATCTGCTTACTGTGCATGCTTCAAAAGGGCTTGAGTTCGAGGAGGTTTACGTGGTCGATCTGGTTGACGGACGCTTCCCCAATACCAAAATGATGAGTTCCGTCGAAGAGGAGCGCAGACTCTTTTATGTGGCGGTTACGCGTGCCAAAGAGCGACTCTATCTTAGCTACGCCAAGCATGACAGGATCAAGCGAAAAGCGTACGAAGCATCGCAATTTCTCAAAGAGGCAGGACTGATACGCGACTGACACCGCACCAAGTAACTACCTCAAGTTTTTGATGCGGTGACTAAGCTTTGTAGCGCTTGTCTCTGATGCTCATCGATTTGCTCACCTCGTCATAGGCGATGTCGAAAAGATCGATCTCTTTAATGAGTTGGCTCAGCTTTTTGTAACCGTAATTGATGGGCGAGAAGGAGGATTTATTGCTGATGTAGTGTCCTACGTCGGCGAGGTTTGCCCAGCCGTAATCGTCGCTTGTCTGCTCTACGGCAGTGCGCAGAAGGTTGACTAGCCAGCGATCCGCACGCAGTTCGCGCCCGCTTTTGCGTCTGCCGACTTTTAAGCTCTCTTCCTTTTCGCTTTTTTGTTCATCATCGTCGCTCATCAGATGTTCAGTGAAGATAAACTGCGAACACGCCGCCATAAAGGGCTTGGGTGTCTTCTTTTCACCGAAACCGAAGACCTTGATCCCTTCGGCTTGCACGCGCATCACTACCGGTGTAAAGTCACTATCGCTCGTTGCGATCGCAAAGGCGTCGATATCTTTGGTATGCAGCAGATCGATCGCATCGATCGTCATCAGGATATCGGTAGCGTTCTTTTGCTTAGAGTAATCAAACTGCTGGATCGGTTTGATGGCAAACTCCAAGAGCTTCTCTTCCCAGTTTTTGAGGTTTTCCTTCGTCCAGTTACCGTAGGCTTGACGAATGTTAACAACACCGTATTTGCTTAGTTCGTTGATGATGCCCTCTATCGCCTTGTGCGAGATATTGTCACAGTCGATAAAGAGCGCGATGCGATCCTCCTCTTTACGCCCCATGCTCACCCTTTGCCCTATAGTAACTCAGTGCGCTTTTACCAAAGCGTTTTTGCTTGTAACGTCTATACGAACCGATCGTCTCGGGTAGTTGCGTTTGGCTCATATGCTCTACAATGACGCCTTCGGTGCATGCAACGGGCAGCGCGGCGATAAGCGCGACGCTTTTATCGTAGATATCCGCCATCCCTTCGCGAAAGGCAAAAGGGGGATCGAAGTAGAAAAAGGCACGCTCTTTTCGATCGCAAAGCCTTGCGGCGATCTCGGGAAGCCGCGCGAAACTATCGCCGTAGATCGTTTCGCAACGCGAAGGATCGAAGCGCTCGATGTTGGTTTGCAAAAAGCGATACGCCGTCGGGTCGCGCTCGATGAAGTAGCAGCGGCTTGCGCCGCGACTGAGCGCCTCGAGTCCCACCGAACCGCTGCCGGCGAAGACTTCCACAAAAGGAACATCCACGACATCGAACTGCAGGGTATTGAAAAGCGATTCGCGTAAGATACTTTTCGACGAACGTGTCGTAGAGATACCCGGTATCTCAAACTTTCTACCTTTAAACTTACCGCCGATAATGCGCGCCTCGAAGCGCGGGATCTTTTCACGTCTCATAACGCTATTGTAGCGACGAGAGGTTAATATGTTGCCGAAGGGTAAATATTTAACTCTATATGGTATGATTTGTCTATCCTAAAAGTTACAGGGAGGAAGATCATCATGGATATTAAACTACCGGATTTGCAAAATATTAAGCCGCAATTAATGCACTACCTCGACAGGGCGATGGATCAACTGCGCGATTTGGGCTTGATGCCGGAAGAGAGTGAAGAGGCGCCGATCGTGGCGATTATTCAAAAGATCGCCGATATCGACGAAGGTAAGGCGTTGGCTATTGCACGTACGCTCTCTGAAGCAAGTGTCTTTAACGATGTGGTGCGCAACCAGATTTCGCAAATGAATACTGCGGAGCGCTACAAGCAGATCACCGATGCCTTCAACTCGATCCGCGACGATGCCAAAAATATGGTAAAACAGCTGGATGACGGAAAGATCGATACCTTCGAGCGTATCGGTAATGTCTGGATGAAGGTCACACGCGGCGATATCTCGGATCGTTTTGAGAAGATCAAAGAGACCTACCTTGAAGTCGCCAAAGATTCGGACGATCAGATCGAACGAGAAGTGCGCATCCTCAATGCGTACAAGGATTTCCGCGGCGCCCTCAAAGAGGCGGAGGTTTTGGCATACGAGATCTTGCAACAAGCCGAAGCGCAGTGGAATGTCGCCAAAGGAAAACTCGAAGAGGCATCCAAAGCGGTCGAAGACTTCCAAGGAGAGGATCTGGCACAACGCGCACGTTTGGAGCTTGCGCGCGACGAACGGTTGCGTGAACTGCAAGATGCCGAGGAGCGTTACCAGATCGCGAAGGATCTGGCGGAAAATCTGGCGATCAACTACAACACTTCGGAAGTGATCATGACCCGCTTAATGCAGACCAATGCCGTCAAAAAACGCCTCTATCAACAAGCGGTCACCTTCTTCGGTACCAACGAAACAGTACTTACCGCACTCTCTGCTTCTTTTACCGGACTTTTCGGCCTCAACGAAAGTACACAGACACTCGAGGCGATGAAAGATGGCATCAATAAAAGCCTTGAAGATCTCGGCGAGATCGGCGATAAGGTACAAGAGGCGGCGATCAAGGCGGGGTACGGACCTACGATCCGCGCCGAATCGGTCAAGAAGTTGGTCAATTCGGTGGTCAATTTCCAATCGCGCAGCGCAGAGCTGATCGACGAGATGCGCCGCTTGTCCGAGAAAAATGCCAAAGAGATTGGCGAGAGCGTAGAGCAGGGTAAAGCACGCCTTAGTTCATTGTTGACGCGCGCGCAAACACTCCCGCAAAAAGAGACCGCAACGGTACAAGCCTCGTAAGCAAGAGCAACAATGGCAAAAGAGTCGGCAACCTTTGACGAGATGATGGTGGCGATGGATGTCGTTGACACCCTGCGCCATCAAGAGAAACTTGCACTTAAAGAGCTTGGTGCAGCCGAACGTCGCAAGGCGCTCATAGAGAAGCTGCGTCGCATCTATGCCGAGCAGGGCATCGAAGTAAGCGATGCGATTCTCGAAGAGGGGGTGCGCGCACTCGAGGAGGAGCGTTTCGAGTTTAAGCCCGAAGGTAGTACCTTCGGACGTTTTCTTGCCACACTCTATGTCAAGCGCGGCACTTTTTTAAAAACGCTCTTGATCGCACTCGGTATCGGAGCGGGGGGCTACGGGCTCTACTACGGCGCCTATCTCTACCCTAAAGCGCATCAAGCGCAACAGCTCAAAGAGGAGGGACTCAAGCGTTTTAGAGCGATCGTAGCGCTTGCCAAAGAGAAGCGTGCCACTCAAAGGGCGCAGGCACTCATGCAGCAACTAAAAGCGGCAACGGAGTCCGGCGATACCGCTGCCGCCGAAGCGGCGGAAGCGGCGCTTGAGAGGCTCTATATGCGCCTTTCGCAAGCCTACACGTTACGCATCGTGCAAGCGCCGGGCATACGCTCGGGCATCTGGCGCATCCCGCCCAAAAACCCGCAGGGCAAAAACTACTATCTGATCGTCGAAGCGATAGATGAAAACGGCAAGGCGCTGAGCTTTGAGATAGAAAACGAAGAGAACGGTAAACGCGAGAGTGTGTCGCGCTGGGGTATCCGCGTGCCGCGTGCGGTGTATGAGGCGGTGCGTGCAGATAAGATCGCGGACGGCATCGTCGACAAGCGTATCGTGGGCAAGAAGGAGCGAGGCAAGCTTGAGCCTACATACACGATTCCCGTCGTCGGCGGCAAGATAACGAGGTGGTAGAATGATCGGCGGATACGAAACGCTTTCGGAGATAGACGATCGCATCGCAATGCAGCGCGCCGAAGCGGCGCGCCTTGAGAGTAGAAAAGATGCGCTTAACAGACGCTTGGATAACTTGCGGCAAGAGACGATGCATCTTATCGATCGCTTTGCCGCCTTGCGATTTGAGGCGATAGAGAAGGGTGAGGCACAAAGCAGCCTTTCGGAGGTAGAGCGTTTGATGCGCGAACGAGAGGCTACATATCGTACTCTACAGCAACAGATAGAATCACTCGATCAAGAGCTAAAAAACTTAGAGCAAGAGCGTCGCAAGCTTGGCAAAGAGAAACTTGGTATCGAAGAGACGGCGGCAAAGCAGCGCGAAACAGTAGCACAGAAGCTACAAACGAACGAGAGCTATCAAAAGAAACTAAAAGCGGCAAAACGCCTCAGTGAGATCGCCAAAAGCGCCAAAGCCAAAGCCGACGCTGCCAAAGAGAGCTATGAGCAAAAGAAGCGCCCCTTTGATGCCGATGCGCTCTTTATCTATCTCTGGCGACGCCGTTACGGTACGAGTCGCTACGTCGGTGGGTGGCTGACGCGTTGGCTGGACGGCAAGGTAGCGAAGCTGATCGACTATGAGAAGTATCGCATCGCCTATGCGACGATAGAGAAGATGATCCCGGGTTTTGAGCTGCATGCCAAAGAGGCACTACAAAAGGCAGCCGAAGCAAAACGGGAGTTGCAGGCGTATGAAGCAAAATTTGCCAAGGAAATAGGGCTTGATGCTACCCTTGCAAAGTTGGAAGAGTTCTCGCAACGCATGGCGACGCTTGATGAAGAGATAGAAGCCAAAGAGCGCCAAAACGATGCACTGTTGGCACAAAAGGCGCAATACCTCAAAGACGAGGACGAAGCGGCGCAACAGAGCAAAACGCTACTCAAGCAACGCCTTGCACAAGAGGATGTCGCCACACTGATGCGCAAAGCGCGCCAAAGCAGCGACACTGAAGATGATGAGATCGCACACCGATTACAGTCGCTTGAAATAGAATCCTCACAAGTAGAAACGGAGTTGGCACAAGTGCGAGCACAATACGAGAGTATCGTCACTTCATTGCGAGAACTTGAAGATCTGCGAAGCCATTACAAGCGTCAGCGTTATGATCGATACGGTTCCGGTTTTGATAACGCTGCGGTAGTCGGCGATATCTTGGGCAATGTCATCGGCGGCATACTCAACAGTGGCGCAGCATGGGAGCGCATGCGTCAAGCGCATCGTGAAGTTTCAAATGGTAATTGGGGCGGCTTCGGTAGCGGCGGCATCAATCTCGATTTTGGAGGCGATATTTTGGACGGTATCGATATCGGTGGCGGCGGATTTGGCAATGATAGCTTTACCACGGGTGGAGGATTCTAAGCCATTTATATTTTCGACATAATTTATATTATGTTAACCAAAAGGAGATTCTTTTCATGTTTGGACTTCTAAAGCTACTGCTACGCTTTTCGCTAAGGCTCTTTTATCTACTCTTAGGTATCGGTGTTATTTGGGCTTTCTATCTTTATGTGTACGGCAATTTTCATCAAGTTGATCAAAATTATTATAGGTCTGCACAACTCAATGCTCTCAATATGGACTATTATCTCTCACACTATAAGATCAAAACGGTTTTAAATCTTAGGGGACAAAATCCCGATCAAGGCTGGTATAGGCGGGAGGTGAACTACTGCAAAGAGCACAATATTACCCACATAGATTTTGCCATGGGCTCTAAAGAGTATATGACAATGCAACGTATGGAGCGTCTCTTGCATCTTATAAAACACGCCAAAAAACCTATCTTGGTACATTGCCAAGCGGGTGCCGACAGAACGTCGCTTGCGACGGCACTATATCTTTTTGATCAAAACAAAAGTGACGAGGCCTATGATGCGATCTCGATACGTTACGGTCACTTCCCATGGCTTGGCTCCGGTACCGTTGCGATGGACAAAAGCTTCGATAGATATGTAAAGGAAACAAGACGTGAATCGAAGCATCGGTAGTGTCGCCTACGTATCGATTATAATATTTTTAAATATTATTCTCTTTCACTACCCGCTGTTTCACTATGTTTTTGCACATATTGATCTTCAGGTGGGCGGTTTGAGGGTGCTATTTAGTGTACTTGTCGCACTCATAGGCATCAATGTACTGTTTTACTTTTTGATCGCGGCAATCTCAATAAAAGTCTTAAAGCTCTTTACAGTGTTTACCTTTCCGCTCAATGCGGCGGCACTCTACTTTATGGTGCACTACAATATCATCATGGACAAAAGCATGATGGGTAACGTCCTTCGTACCGATACGCACGAGGTGTATGGTTTGCTGAGTCCCGAACTTTTCCTTTATATAGCAGTAGCAACTATGTGTGTTGTTTTTCTATGGCGTGTGCGTGTCGGGGTTTTGCGAAGAGTTCGTATGATCCTGATTGCGATAGGCATCTTTAGCCTCACGATTGCCCTGCTCTATCTCAATGCGGGAACATGGCTTTGGCTCGATAGGCATGCAAAATATATCGGGGGGATGTCGCCACCATGGAGCTATCTTATCAATATCGTAGCCTATCTACGAGACGAATACCGCAAGCATCAAAGCTACACCCCCCTGCCCGCCGGTGGATTTGAAGGCAACGAAAGTCGTATCGTGGTGCTGGTCATCGGCGAATCGGCGCGCGCGGCAAACTTCTCGCTCTACGGTTATGAGCGCGAAACCAACCCCGAACTTCAAAAAATAGGCGCGCTCAAAACGCTTAAAGCACATTCCGTAGCCACCTACACCACCGCATCAATCTCGGCGATGCTCTCGCAAAGCGGCAAGGACGACGGTAGCGAACCTCTACCCAACTACCTCAAGCGCGTCGGCGCCTATGTGCTCTGGCGCTCCGACAACTCGGGCGAACCGAACCTCAAAGTAAGTCGCTATGAAGATGCCGCGACGCTACACAAGCTCTGCGGTAACGATGAGCGGTGTGATCATGACGAGGTGCTCTTAAGCGGGTTACGAGAGTACATCGAAACGATCGATGCAAAAAGGGTCCTGATCGTTCTGCACAGCAACGGTAGCCACGGACCCCAATACTTTAGCAAGTACCCTAAGGTCTTCGAGCGCTTCCGCCCTGTATGCAAGAGTGTCGATCTTAAAAGCTGTACGCCCGACTCGTTGCGTAACGCCTACGATAATACCATTCTCTATACCGATACATTCTTGAGCGAGACGATCCATATATTAGAAAATATCAAGTCCAAGCCGATCCTCTTTCTCTATATGTCCGATCACGGCGAATCGTTGGGCGAATACGGGCTCTATCTGCACGGTACCCCCTATGCCATCGCACCGAAGTTTCAAAAGGAGGTGCCGCTGTTACTGTGGGCGAACGATGCTTTTAGAGACGACCCGAGGATCGATTGGGATGCGATTGATGCTAACCGTACTTATGACAATCGCGCAATCTTTCATACGATACTCGGCGCGCTCAAGTACCATGGTATCGCCTATGATAAGGCGTACGATATTTTGCGGTAATTGGGTATAATTTCACTTATTTTGCAAGGAAAAGTATGCGGCGTTTCGGCTTGGATCTGTGGGGTGAAAACAACTTTACCATCGTCGGCGACAAGATAGCCGTCAATGTCGGCACAAAACCCACACTTTACGACTTGGCTACCGCGGTGCGCGATAGGGGCTACAAAGGACCTCTGCTGCTTCGCTTTCCACACCTGATCGAAAAGCAGATCGCCACCCTCTTTCGCACCTTTCAAAAGGCAAAAAAGAGTTTTGACTACAAGGGTGCGTTTCACGCCGTCTTTCCGCTCAAGGTTAACCAATTTCCCCGCTTCGTCGAGAGCCTCATGGAGGTTGCCGCCCCCTACGATTATGGATTGGAGGCAGGATCGAAGGCGGAGCTGATCATCGCGATGAGCAAAACGCCGCTTGGCGCCCCCATCACGGTCAACGGTTTCAAAGACAAAGAGATGATATCGCTTGCCTTCATCGCCGCAAAGATGGGGCACAATATCACCGTAACCATCGAGGGGCTGGGAGAGTTAGAGACGATCATCGAGGTCGAAAGGGAGTTTAACGACACGATGCATACACCCGTACGCCCCAAGATAGGCGTGCGCATCCGTCTGCACAGTAGCGGCGTAGGCATCTGGGCGAAAAGCGGCGGCTACAACTCTAAGTTCGGGCTCACCTCTACCGAACTTTTGGAAGCCTATGAGATGCTTAAACGCCACGATCTACTCGGCGAGCTACATATGATCCACTTTCATATCGGATCGCAGATGAGCGATAT
>JALWQQ010000272.1 GCA_027083075.1 Campylobacteraceae bacterium | reverse complement strand
ACAATAGTGTGTCGTTCGAGCTTTTGGACGAAGACGATGTTGTCAAGGCGACCAAGCTGCTAAAAGAGGAGTTCGGTAACGAGGTGGCTTTGCAGCAAGAGAAGTTGCGCTTCCGTGTGAGTCTTACGCCGCAAGAGATTGCGCGTACCAAGCATGATGCGATCCGTCAAGCGGTCGATACGATCCGCACGCGACTGGACGCTTTCGGACTTGCCGAGCCTACCGTTGCAAAGCAGGGGCAAGATAAGATACTCGTCGAGGTACCGGGCATCAAGACCCAAGCTGACGAGCAGCGCATCCGTGAGCTTATCTCAAAAGCGGCACACCTACAGTTGATGGCAGTGGATGAAGAACGCATCTCTCGTGTCGCGTCGATGAGCGAAGCCGAGGCGCGCAAATACGGTGATGTGATCTTGCCCGATACGTATGATAAAACCCGCAAATACCTTCTTAAAGCCATTCCGGTGCTTGACGGCAGTATGCTGACCGATGCCAAGGTCGGCTACGACAAGGCCAACCAACCTGTTATCAACTTTACGCTCAACGGTGAAGGTGCGCGCATCTTCGGTGATTTCACAGGCAAAGCCGTAGGCAAACGCATGGCGGTAGTGCTGGATAACGAGGTCTATTCCGCACCGGTGATTCGCGAGCGCATCGGCGGCGGGCGTGTGCAGATCTCGGGACACTTTACGCTCAACGAGGCGCATGATCTTGCCATCGCTTTGCGCTCGGGATCGCTCTTGGCACCCGTGTATGTGATGGAGAAGCGCTCGGTCGGTCCTAGTCTCGGTGCAGATAGCATCAGAGCAAGCATGATCGCACTTATCTTAGGCTTTGTCTTGGTCGTACTCTTCATGGTACTTTACTACGGATATGCGGGTCTTATCGCCGATATCGCTTTGGTGGGTAACCTCTTTTTGATACTCGCGGTGATGGCGCTTTTTGGTGCGACACTCACTTTGCCGGGTATGGCGGGTATCGTCTTGACGGTCGGTATGGCGGTTGATGCCAATGTCATTATCAACGAGCGTATCCGTGAGTTACTCTATGAAGGCAAGACGGTTGCTAAGGCGATAGAGGATGGTTATAGTAACGCCTTTACCGCCATTTGGGATGCTAATGTCACGACGCTGATCGCCGCGGTGGTGCTCTACGCCTACGGTACGGGACCCATTAAGGGCTTTGCCTTGACGATGAGTATCGGTATCTTGGCATCGATGCTAACCGCTATCGTCGGTACGCACGGTATCTATGAGATGTTCTTGCCTAAGATCAAAAAAGAGAAACTCAAACGATGGTTCGGCATCGATGCGAAAGGGGTAAAATAATGGAACTGTTTCGCTATAAAGAGCCCTTGCCTTTTATGCGATGGAGCAAGCGCTTCGGCTTGCTTTCGCTTACATTGGTGCTACTCTCTTGGGCGCTTATCTTTACCAAGGGTTTCAACTGGGGTATCGACTTTGCCGGCGGTACCTTGATACAGGTAAAGTATGACGGCAAGGCGCCGCTCGATAAAGTACGCAAACTACTCAAGGCAAATTCACTTTACGAAGATGCTTCGGTGACCTATTTCGGTAGTGAAAACGAGATCGTTATTCGCACCAAGCAGAGCTCGAAAAATGTCGGTAAAGATATCGGTGATGTGATGCGCGATCTGCTTAAAGGTAGCGGTAACTTCGAGATACGGCGTGTCGATATGGTCGGCGCGAAGGTTGGAAGCGAGTTGCGAGAGAAGGGGCTTTTGGCAACCGTTTTGGCGATCGCGGGCATCTTGCTCTATGTGGCGTTTCGCTTCGAGTGGCGCTTTGCCGTCGCGTCGGTTTTAGCGTTGGTGCATGATGTAAGCATCGCGATGGGGGCGCTGGTGTTGACGCGCACCGAGGTCAACTTGGATATCTTGGCGGCTATTTTGACCATCTTGGGGTATTCACTTAACGATACCATCATCGTCTTTGACCGTATCCGCGAAGGGATCAACCACTACAAGAGCAACGACCTGCCGCAGATCATCAACGAGTCGGTGACGCGCACCCTCTCACGTACGACGCTGACTTCGCTCACCACCTTCTTTGTGGTCTTGACGCTCTATCTCTTCGGTGGTGAGATCATCAAAGGCTTTAGTTTTACACTCTTGGTAGGTGTCGTTGTAGGTACCTACTCTTCTATCTTCGTGGCTTCGCCCATCTTGATGTGGCTCGGCTTCTCGGTAAGCGAATACCGCAAGAAGTTAGCGGAAAAACGTAAGCGTGAGGCAGAAAAAGAGAAGATGCGGCAGATGTATGAAGGCGGAACGATATAAAATTAGAAATTAGAAATTAGAAATTAGAAATTAGAAATGAGAAATGAGGAATGAGAGATGAGGGATGAGGGATGAGGAAAATTCCGCGATCAGTTAACCGTATCAAGGAGGGGTTATGAATTGGGGCAAAGTCTTTTATGTCTTCTTTACGCTGATGTCACTGACGACTTCGGCGGCGTTTCTTTATGAGGAGTCTGCGGTGGCACTCTTTATCGCGGGAAGTGTCAATGTGGTCTCTACCATACTCAAGATCGGTGTACGAAACATTTTGGCGGCCGAACTCTTGGCAGGCTCTTTGGTGGCGGACTTGCATCTTATTCCCGCCTTTTTTGCTTTGGAGTTCTATCAGGCGCACACCTTGGCGGTCGGGTTGGTTATCGGCGCGGTGATCGCCAATCTCTACACCATCGGTGTTTCGA
>JALWQQ010000271.1 GCA_027083075.1 Campylobacteraceae bacterium | reverse complement strand
TCCACCGATGGGACATTGACATCAAGTAGCAGCATATCGTAGCGATCGCTTCCGATCGCATCCAGTGCCACTTCACCATCTTCAAAACAGTCAACCTCGTGCCCCTGCTCTACAAGATACTCTTCGATGATCTCTTGTAGTATCGGATCGTCTTCTAAAAGTAGTATTTTCATAACCTCATTGTACCATACCGATGTGCAACGCACTACACAAGAAACTTATGCTATACTCGCTAGATGAAAAAGATAAAATCACTACTTATTTCGATCTTTGCACTCATGCTCTTTGGCGGGTGTACGCAGGTGGTCACCGCACCTATTAAGGTGGCGGGCGCTGTAACGGGTGCCGCGATAGATGTAGCGGGCTCCGCCGCACATGCTGTTGTCGGCGGCAATGACGATTGATTTTCTAGACCTAAGTGTTACACAAAGCCTGTGTGCAATACTTGTGATCAGTAGCGCTGTGCATTCTCAAAGGCGGCGATCTCACTCTCTACCATCGCATCGATCATGCGCACATAGAGATCGTTGATAAGATTGGGGTTGAGATCCAACTCGATCGCCTGTGCACGCACACGGTTGATCACATCCTCGATACGATCATCCGCCTTGATCTCCTCTACACTCTTTTTAAAACGCGCGATCTGCTTGATATAGTCGTTTCGCAGTGCGATGAGCTTGACGATCTGCTCATCGACCTTGTCGATCTCTTGACGCGCCTCTTCTAACGTATGGCACTCTTTGACCTGCATAGCCGTCCTTTTAAGATAGGAAGTGTTTATCCGAATTATAGCGAAATATACGGGGTGAGAGAAATCTCCCGCGCATGGCGGGAAGAGGTTTAGAAATCGTACGTAACGCCAAGTGTAGCCACATTGGTATTTGTCTTATAAACTCCCTCTTTTCCTAGCATATGTTGAAAGTCCACCCACATGCCCCAGCCTTGCTCTTGATCGCCTTGACCATCGAAGGGACGACTATAGATACCGTTCTTCGGCTTTTCTCTACCGAAATCATACTCGAGTCCGGCTCCGTAAGTAAAGTGATTTTTGCTTAGATCACCCTTGACCTTACATCCTGTTGCAACAGTATGACCATACCCCAATAGGGCATAGATATTACTTTGTTCGCTTATATGATACTGCGGTTTTAAAAAGAGTCCATAGTGTGTTACCGTAGAGAAACTCTTCGCTAAAAAGGTTTTGAGCACCCTAGCTTCAATACCAAAATAGTTATTGAAGTCATAACCCAAACGCATCACCGAACCATACGTCAAGTCCTTAAGGCGCTTACCTGTTCCGCAAGCACAGTTTTTGCTCACGCCGGCAGCAACCAAACCCAAACCGATATAGACGGGCACAGGCGATATCTTAGGCGGAATCGGCGGAATCGGCTTTACCTCGGCAACTACCGGTGCCGTTACCTTGCCTCCGGCGCATGCAAAAGACAATATCGTTAAACCTGAAACGATTACTCTTAAACAAACTCTCATTTTTCCCCTCCCCACTGATTTTCTTCTTTTCGTAGATAGAGCAGTCCGAAGAGACCGGAGAGGATAAACATCATAATTCTCTCCGTCAACCCCAATGCATCCACACTGTCGGAAGTCACATTATTACAACCGCAACTGATACCTGCATCAAGCAACAACTGGTTGGTCCCTGCTTGTGGTTCAATGATCTTTGTAAATCCATTTGCATCTGCATCGGAGTTGATAAGATCCGATCCTTTGCCTGATGAGCTAAATACATATCCGTCATACTTGTCTTGCGGCAAAATAAACCTAATACGATATTTCTTTCCGGGTACTACATCAAATCCATAGTGACCATTCGCATCGACTACCAAGCGATGGTTACCGTGAACATCTTGTATCGGATTGCCTTTTTCGTCAAAGAGCTCGACGATAGCTCCTACGGCAGGTTTTTCTCCCGGATCTTGAATACCGTTTTGGTTATTGTCAATCCAGAAGTAATCCCCGATATGTGCCGTCGGCGCAACACCGGCATCAATAGCATTATTGACATCGCCCCAATTTAAATTAAACGAATTCGTTCGATTGTGCAACCCTTCTACATCCGAATTTTTCGTATCGACACATGACGAACAATGCTTGGTGTAATAGTGATCTCCATCAAACGCTACACGGTATCTACCGGGGTGCTTCACGACAAAACGATAATGACCGTTTGCATCGGTAACGGTCGTAGCCACAGCCGTATCGTTTTCATCAAGGAGAGTCACCTTAACACCTTTTACACCCGCCTCGTTCGGATCTTGGGCACCATTACCATTATCATCCATCCAGACGGTATCGCCTACGATCATCTCACCAAGGAAAGGCATATTCACCGTCGCGGGCGCACTGGTTACACCCGCTTTATCCGTAGTGGTGTAGGTAAAGGTTACATTTTGGTTACCGTTATTAGGATCGACCGTAAGCAGGCTGTTGTTGAAGTTAAGAATCGTCTGACCTGCACTCACCGGTGTACCGTTATAGTAAAGCGTTGCATTGGTAGGCAATGTCGCAATCGTTACGGTTGTCGGCGTACCGTCTTCATTGTCACTAATCGGTAGTGTCGGCACCGGATAGCGATGGTTGCCCGAGGGATTAGGCTGCGAATTAGCATGAGCATCTTGCGCTACCGGTTTTTTATTGATACCGAAGTCGTTGTTAGGCACATCCGCCGTAGTCACATTGACATCGACTTTACCATCC
>JALWQQ010000270.1 GCA_027083075.1 Campylobacteraceae bacterium | reverse complement strand
CGGTCAGATCGACCTCTTGACAAAAAAAGAGCGCTTGATGCTCTTGCGCAAAAAAGAGAAGCTTTTGAGCTATCTCGAGGGGTATCGCCATATGAATAAGATGCCCGAGTATATGTTTGTTATCGACGTGGTCAAAGAGCACATCGCCGTCAAAGAGGCACGCAGACTCGGCATCAAAGTGATCGCACCGCTTGATACCAACTGTGATCCCGATTTGGTCGATTATCCGATCCCCGGAAACGATGATGCGATCCGTTCGATCAACCTCTTTTGTAAAGAGATCGCCGATGCGATCGTCGAGGGTAGAGCGGCATATGCGGAAGCGCAAGGTGAAGAGGTAAGCGAAGCGCCTGCAAGTGCCGAAGTCGAAGCGTTGATGCAAGAGGCATCCGAAGAGAGCAGTGAAGCATCAAAAGAGAGCGCTTCCGAAGCTACCGTCAGCGAGGCAAAAGAGGAAACGCCTGTCAAAGAGGAGAGCAAAGGTGATGATCTGACAAAACTCAAGGGTGTTGGCAAGGTCTATGCACAAAAGCTCAATGACGAAGGCTTCTATACGTTCGAAGACGTAGCCGGTATGACCGACGAGCAGATCCAAGTGATGGAAGAGAAGTATAGCTTCAAAGGCGACTTTAAAGAGACGGTTGCACACGCTAAAGAACTTGCGGAGGCGAAGTAATGGCAAATTTCGGACCTAAAGATATCAAAAAACTGCGCGAAATGACCGACGCGGGGATGATGGATTGTAAAAAAGCGCTTACCGAGTGTGACGGCGATATGGACAAAGCCGTACAGTGGTTGCGCGACCAAGGTCTCGGTGCTGCGGCTAAAAAGGCAAGCAAGACGGCTGCCGAAGGGGCAATCGGTGTAAAGGTGGGCGATGATAAAGCGGTGATCGTAGAGATCAACTCTCAAACCGACTTCGTTGCCAAAAACGACAAATTTCAAGCCTTGCTCAAAGAGGTGGTGGAGCATGCATATGACAATAACCTTGTCGATGCGGAGGCGATCAACGACTCTACGATCAACGGCCAAGCCTTTAGCGAGTTTTTGGCACTTCAGATCGCAACGATCGGTGAAAATTTGGTCGTAAGACGTGCCGCATTGCTTGAAGGCGGTGAGAATGTCGCTCTTAACGGTTATGTGCACTCTAACCAACAAAACGGTGTCATCATCGCTGCCGAGTGCGACGATGCGGAAACCTGTGAAAAGATCACGCCCGTACTCAAAGAGATCGCGATGCACGCAGCGGCGATGGCGCCCAAAACATTGAGCTACAAAGACTTTGATCCCGAGTATGTCGAAGCCGAAACCAAGGGGCGCATCGAAGCGATCAAAAAAGAGAACGAAGAGCTTGAAAGACTTGGTAAGCCGCTCAAAAATGTCCCCCAATACGTCTCGCGCCTGCAACTGACTGACGAGGTGCTTAAAGCGGCGGAAGTGAAGATCAAAGAGGAGCTCAAAGCCGAAGGTAAACCCGAAAAGATCTGGGATAAGATCTTGCCCGGTAAACTTGAGCGCTTCATCACCGATAATACGACACTTGATCAAGAGCAGTGCCTGCTTGATCAAAAGTTCGTAATGGATGACAGCAAAACCGTCGGTGAGTACTTCGAAGAGAAGTCCGGCGGAAAAGCGCGTATCACAGCCTTTGTGCGCCTTGAAGTAGGCGAGGGGATCGAGGTGGAGGAGGAGGATTTTGCCGCCGAAGTCGCCAAACAAATGGGAGGCGCGTAAAGAAAAGGCAAACTGCTTTGCCTTTTTAGCGCCGCACGGCGATCCGGATATGCGAATGCAATGAACATCGGATACGCCCGCCAAAGGCTTCTGCTTCACTGCATCTGCGAGGGAGTTTGTTCGGTCACTACTCCGATCGTATGCTCCCTCTCAACAACCCTCGCATCTACAGCAAATCAGAAACTTTTTTATTTTCGTTTCCATGCCCACGACAATCCAAAAGCTTAAATTCTACTTCATCGGTTGCATTTCATCAAAAGTACACGTTAACGTTTCGCTTACACTTCGCTAACAACTATTTCTTTATAATTAGCATTGGAATAACAAGGGAAATCACTGTGGTCGTAAGACTTGGTCATATCAGTAAGCCGTTTGATGCTTACGATGTGAGATTTAAGAGATGTGGAGGTTGTAACAGATGAAAACACTCGAATCAAAATGGCTTATCGGCTTGATAAGCGCCTTCGCCGCTTCGGTGATAGCTACGCAATTTGCCTTGGCGGATTCGGATCATGAAAAAAAATCCGACAATGAAGAGAATGGGATGGTTTGCGGTTCGATTTTTGTTGACGAAAACGGTGATGGTGAGCAGTCCGAAACGGAATCGGGAGTCAAAGGGGTTAAGATTAAGATCCTCGATGAAACTGAAAAAGAATACAGTGTCGAAACCGACGAAGAGGGACATTTTTGCAAAAAGGGTATCATGCGAGGCAATGTTTTGGTAACAGTAGATCACAAGTCATTGCCCGGTGGTTCGGAAGTCACTTCGGATGAGCCTTCGTTGACTAAAAGTAACGGAAAGCGTGTCATTATCTCTATAGAAGCTGACACGATTCAGAAAACCGGCAACGGCGGCGGTAACGGCAATGGCAACGGAAACGGTAATGGTGGAGGTGTCTTGCCTCCTCCTGTTGGCGGTGGCGGAGCTGCAATTGCACCGGCAGCAGCACCGACATCCCCAGCTAACCCTGCACCGGCAGCAGCACCGACATCCCC
>JALWQQ010000269.1 GCA_027083075.1 Campylobacteraceae bacterium | reverse complement strand
GATGCGGGAGTATGCCTACAAGGTGCAAGAGCACTTTGTCGCCTTGACGCTTGACGGTGCGTCGCGCCCCATTCGTCTGCGCACCGTACATATCGGTACGCTCAACCAAAGTTTGGTGCATCCGCGTGAAGTCTTTGCCGATGCCATCGCCGACCGCGCCGCCGGCGTGATCGTAGCGCACAACCACCCGAGCGGTACGCTACTGCCGAGTCGTGCGGATGAGCGGATCACCGAACGCCTCAAGCAAAGTGCGGAGATCGTTGGCATCGATCTGCTTGATCATCTGATACTTAGTAGCGAAGGGTACTACAGCTTTTCGGAAGAGGGGAGGTTGTGACTGTGTTATAATAACGACGCTCTATAGAGATTTACAAGAAGTAAATTTGATATATTCAAGGGAAACGCGATGAAAAAAAGCCTATTTGCCGTAACCGTAATCAGTCTCGGTCTGCTCAATGGAGCACAACAAACCCAAACACAACAAATCACGCAAGAGGGTCTAAGCTACATCAAACAACTTGGCGCTACACTCAAAAGCGAACTCAAAAAGCGCCTTCAAGCGGACAAGACGGGTCTTGAGGCGATCAACTTCTGTGCCGAGAAGGCGCAGGCGATCACCGCGGAGGTTAACAAAAAGTTACCGTCGTTTGTCAAGGTGCGTCGCACCGCGCTCAAGGTGCGCAATCTTGCCAACCGACCCGACAAGACCGACACCGAGGTGATGCAAGCCTATGCTACAAAAGCCGAAGAGGGTAAGCTAAGCCCAAAAGAGATCGTCACCGTAAAGACTGAAGCGGGCTATCGTGTTTACAAACCGCTGCTTATCCAAAAAGTGTGTCTTAAGTGTCATGGCAAGCAGGTTGCGCCCCGGATCACCGAGACGATCAGCCGCTACTACCCGAAGGATGCCGCAATGGGCTTTAAAGAGGGAGATTTTCGCGGAGTGATCGTAGCGGAGATCAAGCGGAAGTAGGCAGTGTATATTTTATAATATTACATTATTTGGGTTAATGCTGCTTGTGCGGCAAGGACTTTAATCTCGCCGTAATAAAATGTTTTGTCATTGCTTACGATGAGATCGCATCCATGTGTTTTGACCAATATGTATTGGATACTATCCTCAAAGTCGGTATTGTCTAAATGTAGGGCTTCTCGGCAGATCTCATTATCTGCACCAACGACTTCGAAACCATCGACAATTGTAGCGATAAAAGCGCGAACATCGACATTTTGCTTAGAGGCAATGTAATCGATATTTAAAAGTGTGATATCCGCTACAACACCACGGCATATACGATTGTAGCATGCGGTCAAAAGCTCCAAGGCGCTCCGGTACTCTTCTCTTTTTAGGATCAGATCCAAGAAAATATTTGTATCCACAAAGAGTCTCACCGTACGATCCTATTGTATCGATCGTCATCCGTTTTAAAATCCTGCTTCAAGGTGCCCACGAAACGATCGAAGGGGCGCTCTTGATCCTTTTTTTTCGATCCTTTAAGCAATCTTTCGTATTCACTATAGGGCAGGATGACCGCTTTTTTCATATGACTCTTTTTGTCGACAATGACCGCACCTTCTCTAAGAAGCTTGGTAAAGTTTGCTTGCGCTTGTGATACACCCATTTCGATCATCATGCACCTCCTAATATATACATATATTAGGTCATATGTACTTATATATTGCTTACAATTGCTGTCAATAGAAAGACCGAATAGTTGCGATCCTCTTTGGCGATCGTCGAGGCTGTTTCAAAGGCGATCTTTTCAAACCCTGCCGCTTTTGCAGCTTTCCTAAGCTCCTCTCGATCGAAACCGAAGTGATAAACGCCGGTATTGTCACTATGAAAACTGCCGTCTTCAGTGTCAAGATCTGCCAGAGCGATAAAGCCGTCGGGTTTCAGTAGGGCGCGCATTTGCCGGAAGAGAGCAGAGATATCTTCGACATGGTGCATCGTCATCGAAGAGACGATGCCGTCATAACATCCATCGCATCTATAATCGGCGATGTCAGAGAGTACGATCTCGGTTTCGCACGTAAACTCGGGTGCTTTTTCTCGAAACTTCTCTAACATCGAGGGGGAGTTGTCCAGCGCCACGATCTTTGCTACATACGGTGCAAGATGATAACTCAACAACCCCGTACCCGCACCGAAATCAAGCAGCTGCATCTGCCTACTGAGATTTATATTTTTTAGTATGGCATCGGCGATCGCCTTGGCGTTTTTAACGCGTTTGGAGCCTTTGTCCCATACTTTTGATTTGTTTGCAAAGAGATCCTGTTGCATGATTATCCTTTCATAGTTATAAATATAAACCTGCAATCGTTGAGCAGGATGTTAAAAGAGTGTCTCGCTTTTTTCTACCCGTACGCTCTCCCAGAAGTGCTCGACATGCTTCTCGAAGAGTGTAACGATGGAGGAGGTTGACTTTTTATCGACCTTCAACAGCGTTACTTGCATCTGATAAAAAAAGAGCGGCGCAAAGAACTCTTGTGCCAAGAGTAGGGGATCTTGCGCTTTGATGATCTCCTCTTGCATCATACCGAAAAGATAGGCAGAGAGTTTCTTAACATTTTGGTGGTAGAACGACTCGAGATAGATGTGTCGTATGCGTTCGTTTTTGTAGAGCTCTTGCATCAGTAGCTTAAAGAGCGCTTCGTTTTGCGTATCGAAACTGAGTAGTTTAAATTTGGTAGCGATGCCCGACAAGAGCGCTTTGCCGCTGCGTATCGCCTC
>JALWQQ010000268.1:1684-2744 GCA_027083075.1 Campylobacteraceae bacterium | reverse complement strand
GCCCACTGCGCGTTCGATCTGCGAAGAGTTGAAGGGGTGCTCTCCCGTGCGCTTGGCACGTACGACAAAGCGCTTGCCTTGAAGCGTGTGCAAAAAGATCTCGCCGCTATGTTGCTTGATCTGCTCCATCGTCTCGCATCCGGGAAAGTGTACGGCCTCAAGCACATAGTCGATGCCGGGGGTATCGAGGAGTCGCTTGCGTACCGCGTCGGAAGCCGCTGTATCGCAAAGTACCTCTATCTTGTCCGAAAACTTTTTGATTTCGATCTTCTCGTCAAGTGTTTGTAAAAGCGTGTGAAGGTTTTGGTAGAGGGTGTTGATCATGTCGCGCTTGGCGGCAGCACCCTTGACCATGATCTCGCCGAAGAGTTTGAGAAGAAATTTTTGTTTACGCATGGTATCCGTTTTTCGGCAATTATACATCATATGCTATGATAAGCTTATGAAGCCCGTTGAAAGTGTCGTTGACAATGCCGAGATCGCAGCGCTACTCCGTGAGCTTGCCGACCTGAGCGAATTTGCGGGCGAAAACCCCTTTAAGGTGCGTGCCTATCGTGCAGCGGCACATACGGTCGAAACCTTTGCACGTCCCTTTGCCAAAATGTTGCAAGAGGGCAGGGACATCTCTAAGATCCCGACGATCGGCGAGAAGATCGCCGCCAAGATCAAAGAGGCGGTAGCGCATGGTAAGATCACGGCACTTGAGCGCCTCAAGTCACGCTATCCGCAAGGCATCACGGCACTGTTGCAGATCGAAGGAGTGGGTCCCAAGCGTGCCAAAGTGCTCTATGAAAAACTGGGGATCGATTCGCCCGAGGCGTTGCGGCAAGCGGCAGAGGCGGGAAAGATACGCCGTTTAGAGGGCTTTGGCGAAAAGTTGGAGCAAAAGCTCTACCGTGCCGTTGTTTTGGCAAAGAAGAGCGGCAGACGCTTTTTGTACGCCGAAGCCGAAGCGTATGCAGAAGCGATCGTAAAGCATCTTAAGCAGAGTGCATTAGCGCAGAAGGTTACGGTAGCGGGAAGCTTTCGCAGGCGTAAAGAGACGGTGGGCGATCTGGAC
>JALWQQ010000268.1:0-1674 GCA_027083075.1 Campylobacteraceae bacterium | reverse complement strand
ATCTGGACATCGTCGCCGTTTCGGAAGATCCGCCCGCATTGATCCGACATTTTGTCGCCTATAGCTCTACAAAAGAGGTGCTCACTCAAGGAACGACACGTGCCTCCATCGTGCTCGAGAACGACCTGCAGATCGATCTACGAGTGGTGGCATCGCGCTACTACGATACCACCTTGCACTACTTTACCGGTGCCAAATCACATCTCTTGGCGTTACGACGCATTGCGGTAGCGCACGATATGAAGATCAATGAGTACGGCATCTACCGCGGGGGAGAGCGTATCGAGACACAAAGCGAAGCGGAGATCTACCGCACCTTCGGCTTTGAGTATGTCGCGCCCGAGTTGCGCGAGATGCGTGGTGAGTTGGAGGCGGCACAAGAGGGCGGCTTGCCGCATTTGGTAACACCCGATGATCTGCAGGGTGATCTTCATTTTTATAGTGCCGCTTCGATCGGCATGCTTGCTCTTGAACAGATAGTGACGCTTGCAAAGCGGCTTGGTTATCGCTATATCGCACTCACCGAAAGAGCCATGACGCCCGATGCGCTCTTGGCGCACTTCGAAGCGATCGATCGACTTAACGAACAGAACACTCCCGTGAGGCTGCTAAAGGGCATAGAGGCAGAGATAGGGCTTGACGGAGCGTTGTCATACTCGGATGAGATATTGCAGCAAGCCGATATCGTCATCGCTGCGATACACGAAGGCTTTGAATTTTCCCAAGCGCGTCAAACGGCACGCCTTTTGCGTGCGATTTCCCATCCGAGAGTGCACATCATCGCCCATCCGACCTGTCGTATCATCGCTTCGCATGAAGGCATAACGCTTGATATGCCGACTCTTTTCGAGGCGGCAAAGCGCCATCGCACGGCGCTTGAAGTGCATGGGCATCCGAAGCGACTCGACCTGAACGATATCTATATCAAGGCGGCGAAAGAGGCGGGTGTGATGCTATCGCTTGGAAGCGGCGGATGCGACGAAAGAAGCGCCGGGCATCTACACTATGCACTCAACCAAGCGCGTCGCGGCTGGCTTGAGAAGGGGGATCTACTCAATGCTTTAGATGCCCAATCACTTATCGGGTGGCTCAAGAGCGATGCCTAATCCCGCATCATTGTTAAGGGTGATGCTGCCATTGTTAAAGCTCATGCGCGTAGGTAGGGGCTGTTTGGAGAGTAGCGCTACGGCATCAAGATCGACCATTGTCACGGTATCGTCCGAAGCGGCGGCAAGGTGGGCGGCAGCGGCGATGGCGACGGGACCTTCCAACATGCATCCGACCATCGCCTTTTTGCCATAGTTTTTGCAGAGTGCAAGCAGCTTCAGCGCTTCATGTATGCCGCCGCATTTGGCAAGTTTGATGTTGATCGCATCTACGGCATCCATCTCAAAGAGCATGCGTGCATCGCGCAGACTAAATGCCGATTCGTCGGCAAGTAGAGGCGTGTTGCACGATCTTTTGATCTGCTTGAGCCCCTCGAAATCTTCGGCGGGTATCGGCTGCTCGATGCATTCACAGACGATCCCTTCGGCTTCGAGACTCTGCAGAAGATCGATCGTACTATCGCTATCGTAGGCCTGATTGGCATCGAGTCGTACCGATACGCCTGCAGGTAAGTGCTTAAAGAGACTACGGATGCGCGCCTTTTCTGTCTCGATATCGGCACCGAGT
>JALWQQ010000267.1 GCA_027083075.1 Campylobacteraceae bacterium | reverse complement strand
ATCGGTTCTGCACTCTATCCTTCGCCTGCGCATATGCAAGAGGCGATCAGGGCATCGGGTGCCGAAGTGGTAACGGTCTCGCTTCGTAGGCAGAGTGCCGAGAAGCAAGAGGATGGCAAGCGATTTTGGGAGATCATCTCCTCTCTCGGGGTCAACGTCTTGCCCAATACGGCGGGATGCCACACGGCACAAGAGGCGATCACCGTCGCAATGATGGGGCGTGAAGTTTTCGGCACGCATCGTGTGAAGCTCGAAGTGATCGGCGATCAATATACTCTACAACCCGACCCGTACGAAACGGTAGAGGCGGCGAAAGTATTGATCAAAGAGGGCTTTGAGGTCTTTCCCTATATGACGGATGATCTGGTTTTCGCCAAGCGACTGGTTGATGCCGGGTGCCGCATCTTGATGCCGTGGGGTGCGATGATCGGTTCGGGAAAGGGTCTGATGAATCCTACCGCACTTCGTACGCTTCGCGAACACTTTCCCGAGATACCGATAGTGATCGATGCGGGCATCGGCAAGCCGTCGCATGCAGCGGAGGCTATGGAGATGGGTTTTGATGCGGTGCTGCTCAATTCTGCGGTCGCTTTGGCACACGACCCTGTTAAGATGGCAAGAGCGTTTAAGTATGCGGTTGAAGCAGGACGAAGCGGCTTTGAAGCGGGAATGATGCCCGCACGCGATATGGCCTCACCTGCGACCGCGACGGTAGGCGTACCCTTTTGGCATCAGGAGCCATAATAGTTTCGAGTCAAGGAGTCTTTGTGCGAAAAATAGCACTTTTTGTATAGCGGCAACGCTATTTCTTTTGCCGATACAAGTAAAGCGTATGAGAGTTGCCTAAAAGTGGCAAACGGTGCGACAATGGACCTTGTTAGATGTAAGGATAAAGAGCATGAGCGGCTTGAAGGGATGATACGAAAAAGGGTTGAAAGGCTTCGTGTTTGCCTTCCTCCCGATAAGCGCACCATGATAATTGATGCCCATGATAGTTGAGGAAACTTTTCAGAGTCAAAATGCAATTTATATCACGGAGCTACCGGCGGTACGGGGGATGTGGAAAGTGTTTTAGAGTGTCCGGTGAATGACTCAAGTGATTTTGCAGATACGTTGGACGAACTGATAGGGGACTATTGCGATAGATAATGTTGATAATTTGTGGAGCCGATGACGGGACTCGAACCCGTGACCTCACGATTACGAATCGTGTGCTCTAGCCGGCTGAGCTACATCGGCATTGTGTTTTGTGGGCAATGCAGTTGCTTTGTTTTATCGTTCGCATTGTCCGAGGTTTTTCGAATGGGCATGACACTCTACTCCGTGTGCAACAAATCGTAAGCGGAATAGATGATCGAAGCCATAGCAATCGTTAGCGCTACGATCAAAGCGACAGATTCAATATTCATTGCAAATCCTCCAATTCGTCTATCTTGCGATGCATATGCTTTGAAACCAAAGCAAAAATGATCGACAATATAACGATAGATACAATTCCTGCCCAAAAGGTGAAATCAATCTCACGGTTTCTAAATAGGCGAATGGTTCCACCGATGTCGCCTATCAAAAGGGCAGTAATGAGCGCCAAGTATACCTTTAGTGCACCGATATACTCTTTTGCTTTATCTATTTTTGCCATTCGATTATACCTTAATTTTCATCACTTGTAAACAATATTTTACTCCACCGTCACGCTCTTTGCTAAATTTCTCGGCATATCGACATCGTTGCCGAGGCGTATCGCGATCTCCATGGCAAGCAGTTGCGTGATGACCATCATCTCAAAAAACTCCACCATCGGATGCGTATCGAATGTCGTGGGAATAAAGTCGTCGGCAAGTTCGAAAGGTAGCGGCGAGATGGCGCAGATGGTCGCGTCACGCGCGCTGAGCTCTTCGACGTTGGATTTGATCTTTTCGTAGTGCATCGTTTTGGGCATCAGAGCGATAGTAAAAAGCTCGCTGTCCGCCAAGGCGATGGGACCGTGCTTCATCTCCCCCGCGGGATAGCCTTCGGCATGCAGATAGCTGATCTCTTTGAGTTTGAGCGCGCCCTCTAATGCCAGCGGATAGAAGATATCGCGCCCGATAAAGAAGAAGCCGTGCCCGTGCAGATAGCGTTTGGAGAGACGATGGATGCGCGCATGCAGTGTATCGGTGACCTTCAGCGCTTTGGGGACATGGCGCATGGCGTCGATTTCACGGCGCAGGGTCTCTTTGTCGATCGTGCCGCGCTTTTTGCCGAGGTAAAGCACCAACATCCAAAGCACCATCGTTTGCGTGGCGAAGGCTTTGGTGCTGGCAACCCCTTTTTCGATACCGGCGCGTGTGAGTATCGCCGCGTTGCTCTCTCTGACGATCGAAGAGTTATCGACATTGCAGACGGTGAGGCTTTTGAGTCCCGCGCGCTTTGCCATCTTGAGCGCTTCGAGGGTGTCGGCGGTTTCGCCGCTTTGACTAATGGTGACAAAGAGTGTATCGCTGCTTAGTAGCGGCTCTTTGTAACGAAACTCCGACGCGATCTCCACCTCGCAGCGGATCTTTGCGATACGCTCAAAGAGATATGACGCCGTAAGCGCCGCATGGTAACTGGTGCCGCAGGCGCAGATTTTGATCGCTTCGATGCCTTCGAAGAAGTCTTCGCTTAGCTCTTCGAAATAGATGCTTTCATCCTGCACGCGTCCCAACATCGCATCGCCGACCACTTCGCTTTGTTCGTAGATCTCTTTTTCCATAAAGAAGCGATAG
>JALWQQ010000266.1 GCA_027083075.1 Campylobacteraceae bacterium | reverse complement strand
ATCGGAACGATCTTTTGTGCCGCGGCGCGCATATCGTTTTTAGAGAGGATCGTATGTTTAATAATATAGAGAAAAGATGCGGCGATCAGTCCGCCCAAGAGCGGCGAGATCACCCAAGATGCGACGATCTTGCCCATGGTTCCCCATGCAACACCCGCAAATCCGCCTGCCGCAATACCCGCACCTACGACACCACCGACGATAGAGTGGGTCGTGGAGACAGGGGCTTTGAACCATGTGGCGAGGTTGAGCCAGAGTGCCGCTGCCAGCAATGCCGCCGTCATCGCATAGACGAAGATCATCGGATCGTTGCCGAATGCCATAGGGGAGATGATCCCCTTTTTGATGGTGCCGACTACATCGGCACCGGCGATCAGTGAACCGCTGGCTTCAAAGATTGCAGCTATGATGATGGCAGCGGTCATACTCAGCGCACCCGATCCGTAGGCGGGACCGACATTGTTTGCAACATCATTTGCACCGATATTCATCGCCATGTAGGCTCCGAAAATCGCCGCAAGCACCAAGAAGCCGCCGTGCAATCCCGCACCCATGATCGACTGTGCATAAGCGCCGACAACGATCGCAAAGAGTGCACCGAGAATGATTTTAAAGAGTTGGTTCATCTGTAACACCTTTTTGAAAATGTGCATAACTATAGCTCTCTTTGGTTACAAAACGATTACAATGCGGATTACGAGAGTTTGTAGCCGATGCCGCGTACAGGGACGATATAGTCCTTATCGCCTGTGGGATCGATCTTTTTTTTGAGGCGATTGATGGCGACATTGATGGTTTTTTCGTTAAAGTCGGGCGTGTTGTCGCCCCACACTTCGTCGCGCAAAAAGTCTCTATCAAGTACCTGTTTGGGATTTTTGACAAAGGTGAGCAGTAGCTTAAATTCCAGCCTGCTTAGCTCTATGGGCGTACCCGCTATCGTCAAGCGCTGTTGTCGGGGCTCAAGGAGCATATCGCGATACTTGACTTTGTCGTTTGAAAGCGCACCGCTTCGTCTCAGTAGTGCCTCTATGCGCATCAGTAATTCTTTGTAGCTAAAGGGCTTTGTCATATAGTCGTCACCACCGGCACGAAAGCCCTCTACAAGATCCTCTTCTTGATCTTTGGCGGTAAGGAAGATAACGGGGGTGCTGTATCCCAACTCTCGAAGATACGCCACAAAGTCACTCCCTTCAACACCGGGCAGATTGCGATCGACGATCATCAGCGCGGGCGACTCCTCTTCTAAAAACTGCTCTACGCGATCGGTAGAGAGAAATCCCGTTACGGCGTACCCCGCTTTGCTCAGGTGGTACTCTAAGAGCTCTAAGATATCCTCTTCATCCTCAATCACGACGATCTCTACCAAGTGTTTTGACATGCTCTTATCTTACCATATTTTTGCAAGTTATGCTCTTTGGATGCGATAACCCTGTTGCGGAACATTTTCTACGAGAGAAAAACCTAACGTGCGATTTAGTCTTGAAACAAGGGTGCGTAAAGCACCGTAGCGGTTTGCATCGTCAAAGAGGGAGATGCATAGATCGTCATATGATACGCAGCGTCCCTCCGCCTTAACCAAAAGGGAGATCAATTTGCGCTTTTTGGCACTTAGTAAGAGTTCTTTGGTGTCGGCATAAATCTTTTCAGTGTGTGTATCGTAAAAATAGGCGCCGCCGAGGTGCAAAAGTTTAAATCTACCGCGTACAATCGTTCTCGCGTCACGTTGTTGTGAAGCGATCAGCTTGAGGGTGGCTAAGATTTGTGCGTCGTTGTAGGGCTTAAGAAGGTAGTTGCAGGCTCCCGCCTCCGAAGCGTAACTAATCATCTCTTCGTCGATATAGGCGGTTAAAAAGAGTATTTTTGTTCGAGGTAGTTCGCTGCCGATACGTAGTGCCGCTTCACAGCCGCTTACTTCCCCTTTGAGCATGATATCCATAAAGACGATATCGGGATGATATTTGCGCGCCTTTCGTACGGCGTCATCCCCCTCGTTGCAGATCGCAACTACCTCGTATCCCTCTTTGCTTAAAAGCTCACTAAGGTAGGTGGCGGGCAGACGTTCGTCCTCGACGATCATGATACGTATCTTATCGCTTTTCATCGGGTATCCTTAGGAGATAGATACTGGTTTGCCCCTCTTCCTTCTTTTGTAATGTCGCATGTAGCTCTTCACACAAGATTGTCACGATGCGCAATCCTACGCCATTCGATTTTGAGGGATTTTTCCAAAGCTTCTCCTCCTCGTAGCGCATTCGATAGCCCTCTTTGTCGTGATCGAAAAAGATACGTATTTCGGGGGGTTTGTAACCCTTTTCATTCGGTGTGTGTTTAAAGCTGTTGGTGAGAAACTCGTTGACGATCATTCCCAGTTTGAGTGCTATCTCGAAAGGAACCTTCGCTTGCGCCTTGATCTTCACGGTGCGCTCTTGGCGATAGAGTCCGAGTAGAGAGGCGACAATGCGATCGAGATAACTTTGCATATCGATCTTTTCGAAGCGCTCTTCGGTGCATAACATTTCATGCAGATTGGCTATGGCATCGATACGTGCGCGATTTTGTTCGAGTGCGGTAAGAGTCTCCGGGTTTTCGGTGCGCATGGCTTGAAGACCGAGGATCGAGGAGACGAGATTGAGATTGTTTTTGACGCGATGGTGCACCTCGTTGAGCAAAACCTCTTTTTCTCTCAGGGAGGCTTCGAGCTTTCGATAGGGACTTTCGACGGCAAAGTGATAGATTGGACCGAAGATTACGA
>JALWQQ010000265.1 GCA_027083075.1 Campylobacteraceae bacterium | reverse complement strand
CGCGCTTCTTGGTCATCATTAAAAAAACCCGTTAGAAGCAGCGGAGAGATAAGTAGTACCGTAAGTCCGAAAAGAGCAAAGATCTTTTTGAAATGATGCACAGTGTGTACTCCAAGTTTAATTTTAGCTTTTCATACTATAGTAAATACCCGAGTATAACCGTAGTTAAACACTTTAAAAGGATCGAAAATGCCGTTGATAGATAGCTTTACCGTAGATCATACCAAGATGAAAGCGCCCGCGGTGCGTACCGCTAAAAAGATGAAAAGCCCGAGCGGCGATACGATTACCGTCTTTGATCTGCGTTTTTGTAAGCCTAACAAAGAGCGTATGCCCGAGAAGGGAACGCATACTTTAGAGCATCTCTTTGCAGGTTTTATGCGCGATCATCTCAATAGTGACGAAGTGGAGATCATCGATATATCGCCGATGGGGTGTCGTACCGGCTTTTATATGTCGGTGTTGGGCAGTCCCAAAAAGCGCGATGTGATAGAGGCGTGGCGACGTTCGATGATCAATGTTTTGGAGGTCGAGAGCGAAGCCGATATCCCCGAGCTCAATCTCTATCAATGCGGTAGCTGTAAGATGCACTCTTTGGGTGAAGCGCAGCTGATCGCCGATCGTGTGCTCAAACGCGGGATCGGTAAGATGAGCAATAAAAAGCTCAAATTGAGCAAAAAGAAGCTTCAAAAGATCGCCGAGGAGGGAAATCGATGCTGATCTTGATGCCGGTAGACAAGAGCGATCCCGATCGAGCAGAGATCGTGCCGCAAGCCGAGGCGGGCGCATGGGCGCTGGTGGAGTTTGAAGATGGTGAAACGGGTGCGGTGGCGTTTTTCGAAGATTGGGAAGCGGCGTATGCCGAGGCGTTTGTTGATTTTGTCATCTTGGCAAACAAGTTTGAAAACTATCTCGATTTTATGAATATGGGCTCGATGGTGCTGGTACCCAGAGAAGCCAAGACGATCGACGAGATTATGGAGGCGTTTAAGTTTAAAGAGCTTGATGAGATTGGACTGTGATAAAATTAGAAATTAGAAATTAGAAATTAGAAATTAGAAATTGGGGCGTGTGTTGTATGATGAATTGTTGAGGAGCGAGAAAGAGACCATTGTCAGCGATGATGGTTCGTTGACGCTTTTTTCCAAGCACTTTAACGAAGCGTACCATTCGACCAGCGATGGGGCGTTGCGTGAGAGTTTGCAAAAGCATGTGCTTCCTGCATTGCGTCACCATCAGGGCAAAAAGCATCTACGCATTCTCGATATCTGTTTTGGACTCGGCTACAACACCCTTGCAACATTCTATTACATCCAACAAACGGGGCTTGATGTAACCGTCGAGATCGTATCGCCCGAATTTGATGAAGCGTTGGTGCGCTCGCTTAAGGATTTCGACTATCCATCGGAGTTTGACGCTCTGCGTCCCGTGATTGAAGCGCTCTCAGAACAGTTTCATTACGAAGATGCACAATTTAAAATCACTATCCTTATCGGCGATGCCAGAAAGGTCATTCCTCGGTTCCTCATCCAAAAGTTCGATATCATTTACCAAGACGCCTTTAGCCCCAAGGTCAATCCGACACTTTGGACCAAGGAGTGGTTTGCTGATCTGCGTGCACGCTCAAATGACGATACGATCTTAACAACCTACTCGATCGCATCGGTGACACGTATGGGGCTACATGAAAACGGTTTTCGACTCTACTATTATGATACCTCGGGGGTACGCCGCAGTCTGCTTGCTTCGCCAAGTGAGCTTGAAGGAGAGGGCATCACGCCGATCGATATGGCGCACAAAATCGCCTGCAATCCCGATGCCAAAGCACTTTATGACCATGAGTTAGAAGAGGTGCACCGCCAACCATAGTGTGCCGTGCTGTGTTTTAAGCACGCGATGGGGTGTGTTGGCAGGGATAAAGAGCGTATCGCCACGCCGCAATACCATCTGCTTGCCTTCTATTTCCAATGTCGCTTCGCCTTCAAGCAGCACCACCCACTCATCCTCTTCTTGTAGATAAAGCGTATCGGGTGGCGTATCGGAGCTTACGATACGTACGATTTTAGCTTTCGATGCCGAGAACAGCTCGTTGAAGCTTTCACCGCTTTCGGGTACGGTATAGTCGTAGAGGTTCATACTTGCCTCCAAATTGGATATAATAATATGTATCATAGCAAAGCATGGGTGGATTGCATGAACGAGATCGACAAAAAGAGCCTTGAAAATGCCTACCGCCTCTTCGAGAGCGGTGATATCGACAAGATAGAGGTGGGCACTTTTCGGGGACTGCAACAGATACACCGTTATCTTTTTGAGGGACTCTATGAGTTTGCCGGAAAGATACGAGAGCAAAACATCTCCAAAGGCAATTTTCGCTTTGCCCATGCGCTTTATCTGAAAGAGATTTTGGCAAAGATCGAGACGATGCCCGAAGGAAGCTTTGAGGAGATCATCGCAAAGTATGTCGAGATGAACATCGCTCATCCATTTATGGAGGGTAATGGGCGAAGTATGCGTATCTGGCTTGATCTAATGCTTAAAAAGCGGCTTGAAAAAGTGGTCGATTGGCAATATGTCGATAAGGTGCGTTATCTACAAGCAATGGAGCGCTCTCCTGTGAACGATCTTGAGCTAAGAGTGTTACTAAAAGCGCATTTGACCGACGATATCGACAACAGAGATGTCATCTTCAAAGGGATCGTTCAGTCCTATCTTTACGAAAGCTAATAGCTCAAGCTCATCGCATCGATCTCTTCCCAACTC
>JALWQQ010000264.1 GCA_027083075.1 Campylobacteraceae bacterium | reverse complement strand
GATATACTCTATCTCAATGCTATGCTTTGTATCGGCACAAAAGGGTGCAGCGGGCAGCGCAAAGGTGTATGCGGTGATCTCCTCGGGTTTTAGAGATCGAAAATTTTTGTTAACCTTTCGGCAAGCTTCGAGTAGTAAGGTAGCATCGTGAGGCGCCCTTTCGACACCCGTCTCGATCGGCTTGTAGACACCCGGCATGATGCCGCGCTTGGCAAGCATCTCGATAAGACGAAGTGTCGTATGGGTTTTGCCGACACCGGTGCCTGTTGCGGTGACAAAGAGGGAAGACACTTGCTTTTCTCCAAAGATGTTGTATAATTAAATCACTGCACCAAGCAACCACCTCGATGTTTGAGAGAGCAAGGCGTGGTGAGATGTGTACAAAAAAGTGCAAAGGACTCCCCGTAGGGAATTCGAGCACTTGACAATAAAACCGTTAAAAGGATTGTAACACAAAATGGCCGGATTTGGGTATGAAGCGGAGAGTGAGGTTCTGCACGAACTTCAAGAGCCGCAAATGTATCGCGTGCTACTGCATAATGACGACTATACCAGCATGGAGTTTGTCATAGAAGTTTTGATGAAGATCTTTCACAAGAACCAAACGGATGCCGAGCGCATCATGTGGCAGGTGCACGAAAAGGGCAAAGCGATCGTCGGGGTCTACACTTACGAGATCGCCCATACCAAGGTGCAACAGACGCGCACTTTGGCGAAGCAGAACGGCTTTCCTTTGTTGGCAACGGTTGAAGAGGATTATTGAAGATGATCAGTGTAGCGTTAAACGATGTATTTAAACAAGCGGTGGCGTTTGCCAAAGAGAACCGCCACGAGTATCTGACTTTAGAGCATGTCTTTTGGTCGATCGTGCGAAGTGAAGAGGGCAAAGAGATTCTGCTTGCACTCGATGCCGACACGCAGGCGTTGGAGGAGGGGATCGCACAGCATATCGCGCGTACGGTACCTTCGCTAAAAGAGGCGGTTGAGCCCTTCGAGACCGTTGCGCTCTCTCGTGCGGTGAACGATATGATGACCCATATCCATGCGTCGGGTAGAAACGAGGCGACGGTAGGCGATATGTTGGCGGCGATCTTTAAGCAGGAGCACTCTTATGCCGTCTATCTGATGCGCAAAGAGGGGATTTCGCGTGTCGATGTCTTAGAGGTGATCTCGCACCGCTTGGAAGAGAGTGGCGTGGCGAAAAGGGCGACCAAAGAGCGCACTGCAACCAAACGCGACAAGAGTCTATTGGAGCAGTTTACCGTCGAGTTGACCGCGCTGGCACAAGAGGGGAAAATCGACCCTGTTATCGGGCGTGAAAACGAGATCGATCGCGTGATGCAAACGCTATGTCGCCGCAAAAAGAACAATCCGCTACTGGTCGGCGAACCAGGCGTCGGCAAGACGGCGATCGCCGAAGGCTTGGCGCTCAAGATCGCCGAAGGGGCAGTGCCCGAAGTGTTACAAAAGGCGAAGATTTTTGCGCTTGACATGGGGGCGTTGATCGCGGGTACAAAGTATCGTGGCGATTTCGAGAAGCGTCTTAAAGGGACACTCAAAGAGATCAAGCAGATCCCCGATGCGATCATGTTTATCGACGAGATCCATACGATGGTGGGCGCGGGCGCGACAAGCGGCGGGAGCATGGATGCAAGCAACTTGCTCAAGCCTGCATTGGCGCGCGGTGAGCTCAAGTGCATCGGCGCAACGACCTATCAAGAGTTTCGCAACTACTTCGACAAGGATAAAGCGCTCAGTCGCCGTTTTGCCAAGATCGACATCGAAGAGCCGAGCGTCGAAGATACTTTTATGATCCTCAAGGGGGTGCAACAAAAATACGAGGCGTTTCATAAGATACGTTTTAGCGACGAGGCGCTTGAGCGCGCGATCGAACTGAGCGTAAAGTATCTGCACGATCGCTTCTTGCCCGACAAGGCGATGGATATCGTCGATGAGGTAGGTGCGACCTTCATGCTGCGCGGCAAAAGCGACGTAACGGTAACGGCAAAAGATATCGAGGAGACCGTAGCGCGTATGTTGAAACTGCCTTCGACGGTCGTCGGTAGCGACGATGTGAGTAAGCTAAAAACGCTTGAGGCGGATCTTAAGGCGCAGATTATCGGACAAGACGAGGCGATCGAAGCGCTTGCTACGGCGATCAAACGCTCTTATGCGGGGCTTAATGCCGAGAACAGACCCATCGGCGCATTTCTCTTTGTCGGTCCTACGGGTGTAGGAAAAACGGCGCTGGCAACCCGCCTTGCCGAGACGATGCATGTGCACTTCGAGCGTATCGACATGAGCGAATATATGGAGCCGCATACGGTCAGCCGCCTTATCGGTTCGCCTCCGGGCTATGTCGGATACGAGCAGGGGGGGCTGCTCACCGAGACGATCAAGAAGCATCCGCATACGGTTCTGCTGCTTGACGAGATCGAAAAGGCGCATCCGGATGTGATGAACATCTTGTTGCAGATCATGGACGGTGCGAAGTTGACCGACAACAACGGTGTGGTGAGCGACTTTAAAAACGTCATTCTTATCATGACCTCCAATCTGGGCACCAAAGAGCCCAATGTGATGGGCTTCGAGAAAGACAACAGCGTCAAGACAGACAAGGCGATCGCCGACTTCTTCTCTCCCGAGTTCCGCAACCGCTTGACGGCGACGATCCGCTTCAATGCCTTAGATGAAGAGGCGCTGCTTCGCATCGTCGATATCGAGCTTGAGAAGCTTAATGCGCAGCTTGCCAAGCAAAATATTACAG
>JALWQQ010000263.1 GCA_027083075.1 Campylobacteraceae bacterium | reverse complement strand
GGGTAAGACGACGACGCTCTACGGCGCACTCAATGCGATCCGCGATGTAAAAGACAAGATCATTACCGTCGAGGATCCGGTGGAGTATCAGATGCCGGGCTTGCAACAGGTGCAAGTCAGACCGCAGGTTGGACTCACTTTTGCTGCCGCACTACGCTCTATCTTGCGTCAAGACCCCGACAAGATTATGATCGGTGAGATTAGGGATCAAGAGACGTTGCGCATTGCGATTCAGGCGGCATTGACGGGTCACTTGGTACTTTCGACACTGCACACCAACGATGCCATTTCGGCAGTTACGCGTATCTTGGATATGGGCATCGAAGAGTATTTGGTGAGTGGCGCTCTTGTAGCAATTCAGGCGCAACGCTTGGTAAGGAAGATTTGCCCTAAATGCAAAAAAGAGGTACGACTCCCCGATCATATCTATAAAGATATTGAAGGGTTTACCGGCGGTGGAGAGCCTGTATTTTACAAGGGTGAAGGGTGTGACGAGTGTGGCAATAGCGGTTATCGAGGAAGGGAGATGATCGCTGAAGTGTTGACAATTGGCGAGACGATCTCTCGCATGATCGCTCGAAACGCCTCCAAAGAAGAGCTTACAGAGCAAGCTTATAAAGAGGGCTTTATCAGCATGTTTGAGGACGGTATCAAAAAGGCGATGGAGGGGCGCACCACTGTAGATGAAGTCTATCGGGTAGCAAGGTTGTAACATGAAGTATTACGGTATCACGCTTTTAGAGAAGGGGCAAAGAGTACAAGAGGTCGTCAAAGCGAATGATCGTAGTGTGGCGATCCAGATCATGAAGAACAAACATCCGGGCGCTATCATTGTAAAGGCGGTAGAGACATCGCCCTCCGCCGATACGATGATTAAGGACTTTTTGGAAGAGTTTAAAAAGAGTGCCAAAACCAAGATAGCGATCAACGATAAGATTTCTACCGTAAGACAAATTGCAGTAATGACCGGTGCCGGTATCGGGATCAACGACACACTCGAAGAGGTCGCCAATACGACAGAAAACAAAAAACTCAAAGAGATCTATCGTAATATGTATAACGATATCAATGCCGGTCATTCGCTTTCCGATGCCATGAAGCCGTATCTCGATCAGTTCGGGCATGTGGCGTATGCGATGACGACTTTGGGCGAACGCACCGGTAACATACCGGAAGCCTACCATAAATTGGCGGATATCCTTGAGAGTATCCGAGACAACACGGCAAAGTTTAAAAAAGCGATCCGAACCCCGCTCATTACACTACCTGCCATGGCGATCGCCTTTGTGATATTAATTACCGTCGTTGTGCCGAAGTTTAGAGATATCTTCGAGCAGTTTCATACGGAGTTGCCGCTTCCCACGATCATACTATTGAAGCTGGAATGGGCTTTTAGCCACTATGGATTACTTATTTTGGCAATACTGGTGATCCTTGTCGTCTTTGTGCGCTATCTCTACCGTTATAATGCTGCATTTAAATATCAGATGGACAAGCTGCTTATTCATCCGAAATTTTATCTGATCAATAAAGCGATCTTTCTTTCGACGATGCATAAATACAATCTTGTCTTTTCCGAGTTGGTGCGCTCCGGCATCCCGGTATCCGAAGCGTTGGAGACGGCAGTCGGTATGGTTGATAATGAAGCGATCAAGGAGCAGCTTGTCGGTGTCAACGCAAATATCGGTAGAGGAATGGCGCTTGCCGATGCCTTTGAGATTATGGGATTGTACGAAAATATGTTATTGCAGATGATTCGTGCAGGCGAATCGAGCGGTCAGCTTGATGCGATGCTTGAAAAAGTCACCGACTATTACGATATGAAGTTTCAAGATCTTATCGATAACCTTGCTGCCTATATCGAGCCGATTATGCTCTTCTTTATCGCGGGTCTTGTCCTGTTGATGGCATTGGGTATCTTTATGCCGATGTGGGATCTCGGCAAGGCGGTCAAAGGATAGAGAGCTTAAGCCTAGATTGTGCAGATGGCGTACCGGCTAATGCATAAGTTTGCTCTAAAGTGTGTGTATTCGTAGGGCGCGCTCAAGATCTTCGGGCGTGTCGATACCGAAGCTCTCCGTTTCTACTTCCTGTAGCGCGATCTTATAGCCGTATGAGAGCGCGCGCAGCTGTTCCAATTTTTCGATCTTCTCCAAGGTCGTACTCTCTAAAGCGCAAAAACGTTTAAGATCACCGACCGTATAACCGTAGATACCGATATGCCCCTTGTAGCGATTGGAGTGTCTATCGCGCGGGAAGGGTATCTTGGCGCGAGAAAAGTAGAGCGCCATACCGTTTTCGTCGGTGACGGTTTTGACGATATTGGGATCGTCGGCAAAGGGGCTGTCGATGATCTTGTAGCAGCTACACATCATTACCGAAGGATCCTCGGCGTGCTTAAGGGTGAGTTTGCGCACTGCATCGACTACATCGGCTTCGATAAAGGGTTCGTCCGCTTGCACATTGATCACTACATCCGTCTCGTCAAGACCCGCTTTGTGCGCCGCTTCAAAGACCCTGTCGGTACCGCTTTGGTGTCTCTCGTCGGTCATGACGGCTTTGATACCCCATTTGGCAGCTACCTCCATCACCTCTTGCGCGTCGGTGGCTATAAGCACCTCGTCGACATCGGCAACCGCTTGTGCGGTGCGTATCACCATCGGCACACCCGCGACATCGACTAAAACCTTGCCCCTAAAGCGTGACGAACCGATACGAGCGGGAATGATGATCATGGACTATCCTTTGTTGCATTGAGTTGATTTTACACTCTCTATGCTAAAATAGCGCATTTACACACAAAGGCGAGGGATGGATCGCAAACGGGCGGTATTGCTACTCAATATGGGGGGTGCAAACAGCGTTGATGAGGTTGAGCTCTTTTTGCGCAATATGTTTGCCGATCCGAAGATCTTACCGATGCAAAAGCCTTTGCGAGACTTTGTGAGCAACATTATCATTGCCAAGCGTCTTGAGGAGGCACGGGAAAATTATCGCCTGATGGGCGGTAAGTCGCCATTGCCCGCCATTAGCACATCGCTTGCCGAAAAAGTATCGCAACACCTCGGAGGCATGCCGGTCTATCCGACGATGCGCTATGTGCCCCCTTTTACCGATACGGTATTGCGCCGTTGCCAAGAGCAAGGTATCGAAGAGATCCTCTGCTTTCCGATGTATCCGCACTATTCGACTACCACGACAGAGTCTTCTGTGGATGAGCTTTATGTACAGTGCGAGCGCTTGGGGTATCGACCGAAGATTTCGGTTGTTGATCCCTACTATGATGATGCGAGCTATGTGGCATTAACGGTAGATAAGATACGCGAAGCCTTGGGGAACAAGGTGCCGGAGGAGTACGATCTTATTCTCTCTGCGCACGGTCTGCCGATGAGCATTATTAAGGCGGGCGATCCGTATGAGAAGCATGTGGAAGCCAACGTGAGTGCAATCAAGATGGAGTTGCACCATAGGGGTATCGCTTTTCGTCGTGTACTTTTGGCGTATCAGTCCAAGGTAGGCAACGCCGCATGGTTAGAGCCCAATCTTGCCGATATCTTGCGCAATCCTAAACATCGCAAGGTGCTGATCTATCCGCTTGCTTTTACGGTCGATAACTCAGAAACCGTTTTTGAGCTTGATGTAGAGCATCGCGAGATCGCCGAAAAGCTTCGCTTTGAAGAGTACCTTGTTGCCAAATGCCCCAATGACGACGAACCCTTTGCGTCATTTATCGCGCAAAAGATAGAAGCACTACAAAGTACGCACTAAGCCAATCATGAGAACGATCGGTGAGGATTATGTTGCTACTGTCGAGGTGAAACGGTCTAAGTTTATCGCGCATCTGGTGAGGTATGATGCTTTTAAGTACACACAAGAGCAGCTTAAAAGAGAGCACCCCAAAGCCAATCATATTGTCTATGCCTATCGGTATCTAAACACTTTTGACCAGACGGTAGAGCAAAGCTCCGATGACGGTGAGCCTAAAGGGTGCGCCGGCGTGCCGGCACTCAATGTTTTGCGTGGAGAGGAGCTTGTAAATATAGCGGTGTTGGTTGTGCGCTATTTCGGCGGCATCAAGCTTGGCACCGGCGGTATGGCGCGTGCTTATGCACTGGCAGTCAAAGAGGTGCTTTCGATTGCTGCGATTGTGCCTTATGAAAAGCAGGTGAGATATACATTTGAGACAAGTTATGTAGATATAGATAAGATGCTTTATCAGCTAAAGCAAGTCGGTATTATCCGATTTGAACGTGAATTTAAAGCCGATGGGGTGCGATGGTCTATCGTAGCGACACAGCAGCAGATAGAAAAGATGCAGGGATTAGGATTTAGGAGCATGAGTTTTGCTCATTTGAGCAATAACGGATCGTAGTTGACGGATAACATAGGAGTAGGGGCTTTGCGAAACAATGAGAAATAGGAATTAGGAAGCGTGTTTAGTGAAGAGAGAAGAGTGACGAGAGAAAGGTGATGAGTGAATAGTTTAGGTTTGCGGGACTTTAGTCCCGTTTCTTTACTGAAGGGTGAAGAGAGAACAACGAATAGTTTCGGTTTGCTTTTCTTCAAAAGATTTTTTAAATATAGAACTAAGGTTTGCTGAGAATAGTGTTAGTAGGTAAACGTTTGAGCTTTTATGTTTTATGACGGTTTGCGTAGTGCAAGAAGCAAATGCCTGCTTCTTAGAGGGCTTCGGCGTCGGTTTCGCCGGTGCGGATGCGGATCACGTGCTCTACAGGAAGCACAAAGATCTTTCCATCGCCGATCTTGCCGGTTTTGGCGTGTTCGGTAATGATCTCAAGCGCTTTTTTGAGGTAGTCGTCGTTGCTTACGACGATCTCAAGCTTTACTTTGGGGATAAACTCCACCACATACTCTGCGCCACGATAGAGCTCGGAGTGTCCCTGTTGGCGTCCGTAGCCTTTGACTTCGCTGATGGTCAAGCCTTCGATGCCCGCCTCGACCAACGCCTCTTTGACTTCGTCGAGTTTAAAGGGTTTGATAATCGCTTCGATCTTTTTCATGCTCTACTCCTTAGATGGTGCGTGTAAACTCGGGATAAGACTCTATCCCGCACTCGGTGATATCCAATCCTTCGCGCTGCGCCTCTTCGTCGGCTCTAAGCGGCAAGATTTTGTTGATCACCCATAGTACCACATAGGCGCTTACAAAGGCAAAGAGCGCTACCACCGCAACTCCTTTAAGTTGATCGACCATCGAGGCGTTACCGAAGATCGCTACGGCGATGGTGCCCCAGATGCCGTTGAGCAGGTGCACCGAGAGTGCGCCGACAGGATCATCCAAGCGCATCTTATCGAAAAACGGCACACCGATCAGCACGATAATGCCGCCGATCGCTCCTACCGCAATCGGTGCATAGATACCCATCACATCCGCCCCTGCGGTAATGGCAACCAAGCCGCCTAAAGCACCGTTGAGGATCATGGTGATGTCAAACTTGCGGTATCGAATATAGTCGATGATCGCTACGACGATCGCGCCTGCCAAACCGGCGGTATTGGTATTCATGATCGTCAGCGCTACCGTATCGGCGCTCTCTTTGCTTGAGATGCTACCGACCGAACCGCCGTTAAAACCGAACCAGCCGATCCAAAGCAGCATCGCACCCAATGTCAACAAGGGGATATTGGAAGCCGGTATCGCCTTGACGCTACCGTCTTTGCCGTATCTTCCCGAACGCGGCCCGATGATCATAATCGCCGCCAGCAGTGCCCAAGCACCGGTAGAGTGGATCACGGTAGAGCCTGCCAGATCATGCATCGCCGAGATATCAAACGCCGTATCTTTGAGTAGATTGGCTCCCCATGTGACATTGACGACCAGCGGATAGATCACCGCCGCCATGATGATGGTAAAGAGCATCAGTGGTACAATGCGCACACGTTCGCTCACGCCACCGCTCATGATATTGACGGTCTTGCCGACAAACGCCATCTGAAACAAAAACGCCGCCCATTTGCTCATCGAGTCATTCTCCCAGCTTCCGAAAGCCAAGGTGTAACCTACAAGCAAAAATGCCATCGAGGCGATCGCGTAGATCAAGGTATTGACCGTTAGAACGGCCGTGACGTTTTTGCTACGCACCAAGCCCGCTTCAAGCATCGCAAAGCCGGGCACCATGAAGATAATCAACGTCATCGCAAAGAGTGCGAAGAGGGTATCGAGTGCATACGCCATAAGTACTTCTCCTTATTTGATCTATGATTATCACCACACCAAGTAACTACCTCGATTTTTGAGAGAGCGAGACGTGGTGAGGTGTGCAAAAAAGTGCGAAGGACTCCCCGCAGGGAATGCAAGCACTTTGGTGATAAGTAGTATAACGGAGCGCGTAGAGTCTCGACAAGTGATGAGTGATTATTTTTTCATCGTGTATATGACTAATTTTTGAAAATTGTGAGAAAATTTGATGATTTTTTAATCAATAGCAGAAAGAGGACAACAGTTGTTTTGCCCAATTTAAGGGCAAAAGAGGCTTAAAGTGCCTCTTCGTCGGTTTCGTCGGTACGGATACGCACGACATGCTCGACAGGCAAGACAAAAATCTTACCATCACCGATCTTACCGGTTTTGGCAGCCCCTTTGATCGCTTCAAGCGCTTTGTTGAGATAGTCGTCATTGCTAACAACGATCTCGATTTTGACCTTGGGGATAAACTCTACTACATACTCCGCACCGCGATAGAGCTCAGAGTGTCCTTGCTGGCGACCGTAACCTTTGACTTCAGAGACGGTCATCCCTTCGATACCCGCTTCTACGAGCGCCTCTTTGACATCATCGAGCTTGAAAGGTTTGATAATCGCTTCTATCTTTTTCATTTCGTATCCTTTTTACAATCTATGCGCAACCTCTTAGAGGTTTACGCCTCTTTCGCCGTGTACCGCTTCGTCAAGTCCCATCTCTTCGCTTTCGCTATCGACGCGTGCGCCGCCGGTAATAGCGCTAGCGATGAAGTAGACGATCACCGTACCGATGAGCGTCCAGAGACCGACGACAACTACAGACTCGACTTGTACCATAAACTGACCCATGCGATCGCCCGCCGCTTTCATCGGCCCGTCCCAGAGCAGCTCTTTGTCGTTGAGTGCCAAGAGTCCGGTAGCCAGCGCACCCCAGAGTCCGGCCAAGAAGTGTACGCCGAAGGCATCTAAAGAGTCGTCATAACCGAACTTCTTCTTAAGTCCTACGACACCGAAGAAGCCGATCAGTGCACCGACGATACCGACGATGAAGGCACCGCCGACGCTTACAAATCCTGCTGCAGGCGTGATGGCTACCAAGCCTGCCACGATACCCGAAGCGATACCAAGCAGCGTCGGTTTTTTGTAAACGATCCACTCGATCACCATCCAAGTCACACCGGCCGCCGCCGTAGCTACGGTTGTCGTCAAGAGTGCCAAGCCTGCGATAGCATTGGCACCAAAGGCAGAACCTGCGTTGAAGCCGTACCAACCGAACCAGAGTAGCGCCGCACCGAGTGCAGTAAGGATGATACTAAAGGGCTTCATCGCCGTTTTGGGGTAACCGGCACGCTTGCCGACCAAGATCGCCAGCACCAAGCCCGCCATACCGCCGTTCATATGGACAACCGTACCGCCGGCAAAGTCAAGTGCGCCCGCATCAAAGAGCAACGCACCGTCGCCGCCCCAGACCATATGTGCGATCGGGGCATAGACGATGAGTCCCCAAAGTACTACCACAGCTATCCATGTCGAGAATTTCATACGTTCGATGACCGAGCCCGAAGCGATCGCTACCGTAATGGCGGCGAAGGTGCCTTGAAAAGCGACAAAGACATAGGTAGGATAACTTCCGCTTAGATCGGTCCATTTGATCCCGCTCAAAAAGAGGTTACCGAGGCCGCCGACAAACTTTTGGATGCCGGCGCTCTCTGCCGTACCGAATGCAAGCGAATAACCCGCAATAACCCAAACAACCATCGCTACCACAAACGCACCCGTCACCATCGCATAGGTGTTGAGTGCGTTTTTGGCGCGTGTCATACCGCCATAAAAGAGTGCCAAACCGGCCGGTGTCATTAACAGTACCAACGCCGTGGAGATCATCATCCACGCCGTATCGCCCGAATCGAGCTTATCTTCCGCAAAAGCGGCGATAGGCAACAGCAGTGCCGTAAGTGCAAGCAGTGTACGCTTCATTGTTCTTCCTTTGTAGTAATTCCCAAATCTCTTAATAGATATTCGGGTTGTGATAAAACAGGGAAATTGTAGCATGTGAGTGAGGGGTTAGGGTGCGATGGGTTGATTAAATTTTAATCAATTGAGTAGCGGTATCTCTAATCTGATGCTGTTTTCACCAAGAAGCGCGCGTATATTGCACCCTTCTGCTATCTCGCGAATCTCTCTGTCCGTACCCGCATAGCGTCCGTTGGCTTGCATCGCAAGTTGTGCGATGCTCGTCTTTTTGCCGTTGACGATCAGGTGTTCGCCAAGCAGCATTTTGAGCTCTATCTCGACTTTGTTGGAGGCGCGGAAGGCCTCGAAACATTTGCGCAAAAGCTTTGAGAAGCGGTTTTGGTCGACTTTGACTTCGGGCAGATCGGGGTCGGTCAAGAGCGAGACGGGGCGGTTATGCATACTCTTAAAGAGTGTGATGGCGGCTTCGAGCAAGAGGTTGATGTCAGTCGGCGTCAGCGTGCTCTTTTCGATGTGGCGAGCGGGTTTGATGCGCGGGGCGTTGTAGAGTCTAAGCCCGAGCAACTCTTCATTTTCGTACCCCACCATGATCGAAAAGAAATGAAAGGTGTCGTAACGTAGCGAAACTGCTGCCGTACGAAAGCCGTAGCTTTGGGGGGCATACTCCATCGCAAGCGCAAAGAGCGTCTTTTTGTCGACATAGCCGAGCAGTATCTCGGCACTGTTGTTAAGATAGACGATCTTCCCTTGCGGGTCGAAGAGCAAAAAGGGGTTGCTGTCGTATTCGATAAAGGGTTGAAAGTCAATCGATACCGTGTTCATGGATCTTCTTTCTAAGTGTGTTGCGATTGATACCGAGTATCTCGGAGAGTTTGAGTTGTGAGCCGTAGCGTTTAAGTCCTGCTTCGATCAGTGGTTTTTCGTAGATCTCAAGCGTCTCTTTGTAGCCGTTTTTTCCCTCTAAGTGCGTGAGAAAATAGTCAAAGAGTGTCTGCATGATCTGTGCTTTGTCCATACTCTTGGAGACGAGCGTATAGTAGATGCCGCGTCTTAGGGATCGTGTATTGTCGCTTAGATCGGCAGGAAAATCTTTGAGTGAAAAGGCTTTGGGATCAAGTTCTAATGTATCGCACGCCTCGTGCAAAAAGTGCTCTTGTAGAAGCGGGATATCTTCGGGGCGCTCTCTAAGCGGCGGCATTGTATAGATAAAGGCAAACAGCTCATCGATCGACTTGAGATGGGGCATCTTGTTTGCCGTAGCGATGATGCGTTTCTCTTCAAGGGGCAACGAAGCGGGGTCGGGGATCTTTTCGAAGTTGAAGATCACCAATGCGTCGAAGCGCTCTAAGGACTCTTTGAGAAGTTCCGTATCGGCGGCATCAACTTGGGGCAGATCGCCAAAGAGCGAGCGGATAAAGCTCTTTTTGCCGGTATGCGATTCTCCGATCAAGATAGAGGAGACGAAGAGCGATTTGGTGAGGTTAAGCCCTTTGCTTATCTGTGCGATCGTGCTGTTGCGGCTTTGAAAATGATCCATTTCTATGGTCTCTTTTGATTAAAAAATCATCAACTTTTGCATTGTATCACAAAATAATTTTAGAATCCTTGTGGTAGATTATCGAAGAGTCTATAGTATGGAGTTTGAGATTAGAGACTATTTTCGTAGCTTCTGTGCCCAAAATGCCCATTTAAGCCTTGAGAACCAGATAGAGCTCTTTGCGATCTTCGGCGGCTTGCAGCCGCTTCCGAGGTTTGAGATCGGCGGTGATCTTTTTTCGTTGGTAACGCACTACTTTGTCTCGGAGTTTTTCGAGAGCATCACATGGATAAAGCCTGAGTATCTGCATGAAGAGAGCTATGCGAAGTTTTTGACCGCTTTGGCGCGCGGCAGCGGGATGGCGCGTGCACTCTTTCGGCGCGCACGCATCGGTGAGACGCGTGGCGAAGCGATGGCGCGACAATTAGAAGAGGCGGGAGTGCTTAGGCGTCTTGAGAGCAGAGAGGCGCCGATCGTTCTGTCGAGAGGACAAAAGCTCAAAAAAGAGCTAAGAGGCTACCGTGTGCAAGACCGCTACCGCTTCACCAAACCCTTTTTGCGCTTCTGGTTCGCCTTTGTCGCCCCTTATGCCTCCGAATTGACGCATGGTGAAGGGCGGCGCTTTTTGGATAATTTTCGCAAGCACTATGAGGGGTTGCGCTCTTTGGTTTTCGAACAGTTGTGCGATGCGCTCTTGGTTGAGCTCTACGGTGATGTTCGTTCTCACGGAAGCTATTGGGATAGAGAGAATGAGTTTGACATTTTGATCGAAAGCAAGTCGGGCGAGAGGATACTGGGCGAGTGCAAATATACAAGCAGACCCGTAACCAAAGCGGAACTTAACAAGCTGATCGCCAAGGCCGAGTACTCGAGGCTCAAGATCGACACCTTTGCACTCTTTTCTAAAAGCGGTTTCTCAAAGGAGCTCAGGCAAGCCGAGAGCAGAAAATTGCGACTCTTTGAGTTGAAAGATCTACAGGCGTTGTTGCTATAAAATTATAAAATATGCTTTTAGCCCTTTTGCTTGGTCTTTATTTTTTTCCTTTTGATAACGATGTTTTTTTCTTGATCTTTCTTCGGTGCGCCTTAAAGGTGGTGCTAAAGTCGTGCTTGCCTGTGCGGCGATTGCGAACAAAGTAGAGATAGTCGCTTTCGGCGGGGTGTAGTGTCGCATCGATGGCGGCATCGCTGACGGTAGCGACAGGCAGATCGGGCAAGCCCTTGTGTTTGTAGGTGTTGTAGCTGCTATTGTCATCGCGGATACGCTGCGGCGTGACCTTGAGATGCGAGTATCTACCGT
>JALWQQ010000262.1:1565-11024 GCA_027083075.1 Campylobacteraceae bacterium | reverse complement strand
GGGTTTTGCGCAAACTCAAACCATGTGTAGCTGTTATCCCATGTATTGGGAATGGGATTGTTCACCGTCGGCGCATTTCCTGTATCAACATCTGTCCATACATTGGGATTATCCAGATAGACGATATGGCGCTCAGAGCACGCCTTCGGGTCGTTAGCGGGAGGTGTCGGGAATGTTGCAGTATCACAAGCGTTATCGTTATCGGGGTTGTTATTGTAGTTTACATTTTGACTCTCTTTATCGATGTCGGCACAATTGGTTAAATTATTCTCTTCGGTTGACATCAAAAGATTGATAGTGGGTATCGGATTTAGATCACCACCGGTAGCCGTAATCTGACATGTAAGCGTAGTGGCGCCCGTAATCGGTGTATTTGATGGGATGCAGCTCCACCCTTGAGGAAGATTAAGGATTTCAAGCGTTGCACCCGCGGCAATGTGTTCGTTGATCAAAAGCGTTTCACCAAGTGGTAAAGTGCCATTAAAGTCGATGTTGAAATAAACATAATTGATATTGCCCTTTTTAAAGTGTCTTCCCGCCTTTTTTTCGATAGCAATATCACCCTCTTTTTTATCTACTACACACATAGATACCCTAACGCTATCTACCTCTGTTTGATCATATGCTACTACATCTAAATAGTGATTAGCGTTTGCCAAGCTAACCAAATTACCACTACCTGCTGTTAACAAGGTATAACCATATATTTGATGAGCCTTGCCACCATTTAGTGTTGCAATAGCCAATGGGTCATTTGGGTCGTGTAAAATACCGCTAGAGCTTGTAACATCGCCTAATAAAAGTTTATCGTTTTGATACCCATTAGCCCCCGCTCTTGTATTTACAGTAACTACCATTTTAGTAATAGTTTGGTTTGGCAGAGTTATTCTATCGGCAAATGTACCTAGTTTTGTAATGTTTTCATCGTACTTAATTGCATTAGCAAATACAGCTGGTGGATTGGTAGTATCTACAGGCATAGCAAAATCATCACCATTTCCGCCCCAAACTTCTACTAAATGCTCACCCTTGTTGGCACTACACTCTAGTTTAACTGGCACTTCTGTAATTGGTATACCAGTTGGTTTTGGCTTAGGTACACAAGCAGCTACTGCTATGTAGTCGATATCGATATATCCAAACGCTATTGCATCTAAGTAGCTATTGCCATTTTGTATATGTTGCAAAGCACTATTTCCTGAATTTTGAAAAAAGATTTGGCTTAAATCTTGATAGTAAGTCTTAGAGTTAGCCACATGGCTCCAGCCACTGTTGGTAGGATTAACAGCATCTATAGTAGTACCATCAGAAATAGTCATATCTCCAACCATCAAATAAGAATTTGAAGTAGTAGATTTTTCGAGTCTCTTTATGCCTATGGCTATACGTCCTTTTGTCATATTTGTTGGTAAGCCAGATAGAGTTTCTGCAAAATTTAGAGGATTATAATTGACAATATTCCCATTAGCACCGGTTGATGGCATTGAAGTATTATTATCGTAATTGCTTTGGATTGGTAAACTATTATAGATTGCCAAAAGCTGCCCCTGCGGATGCACCGGTTCGCTATTGCTTAAATCAAAGTTATCCTCAACCCCATACATAAATATCTGCTTCTCTTCGTTGGCTTCGCAAGTTAGGCTCTCAAAAGCTTGTTGCGATGCAGTTAAATTGCCAGATTTTTGGTGAATATCGTAACCAAGTTTTAAAGCTCTATTTTTATCTAAAAGCCCCCAGCTATCTAAACATCCGCCAAGATAATCCGGACAATCGCTATCTGGCGTGGAACTAACTCCAAGCACTCTACCTTTGCTATCTTTAACTAAGTGCAGATGCGACAAATCTGGTGCTTCGCCCTTTTTTGTTAGGTTTACTAGGCTTTCAGCCATTGCTTTAATATCTGCAAAGTATGCCTCTTTAACATCTACTCCACTCTCGCCAATAGCTTCTAAGTTTCTATTTATTAGCCAAAGCAGGGCTTCGTTTTGCTCTTTTGTGCCTGTTAGGTTAAATAGCTCTTTTAACTGCTTTTTAGCATCGCTATAGCTAACTGGTGCAATCATACGGCAAGGTCCACACCAATTGCTGCCAACAGCTTGAGCATACTTAAATAACCCATAAGCTAAAAAGTTTAGAGGGCTTAAACTCTTCTCCTCTTTTGGCACAACACCAAATCGCTTACCATCAAAATAGACATACTCCCCTACTCCAATATCTTTTGGAGGGTTAAGCACAGCTACATTTTGCTTTTTTAAATCGAATGCTCTAGCTTCCGCACAACCGCTATCACTAGGGTCACTGCACGCCACAACATCAAAATCTTTAGCAGGAATTCCACTAGCCTCTGGTTTAGTTGGCGTATTTTTAGAGTTATCTTCACTACTGCCACCACAGCCGCCTAGGGCGATTAACGCCACCACGAGTAATACGTATCTGTTTGCACGTCTCATTGAGTCTCCTTTTTGACGATATAGAGCACTATGACACAAAAGCGTAACGAAGTGTCACAAAAAACGATAATTTCGTATAAATTTCTTTTATCTCATTTTTCGCTACAATGAAACAAGCTACAAAAAAGGAGGCAATGATGCGACATTCACTTATCTCGAAAACCCTAAGCGCCGCAGCGCTCATCGCACTCATCGGCTGCGGTGGTGGCAGTAGTGATGGAAATACCGATGGTAGCAACAGCACTACCGGTAGCGGTAACAACTCAACCGTGCAAGCAAAATACGAAGGCGCAGCAACGGTAGGGGACTACGCACACATTAACGTACAATACCCTGCCGGCAATAACCCTACTACGGCAACGCTCGATTATAATGTCAGCGGTTTCCACTTCAACGGATCGGGCTCCGCATCCTTAAATAGACTCTTCGGTAACTTTTGGCGCTCTACTACTTTCCCTACATTCGGGGTTCTCATTACCGACAATCTTGCCGTAGCCAAAGTACCTATAAGCGGCGGCAATGCCTATGTTGTCGGGCTACAGACCGAGACACCGCCCGACCCGAATCTCATTGCCGGCAAGCACTATCTCTCTATCGAGATCAATAATAACAACACGACAAACGGTTGGGATGTACTCTTTAACGCCAACGGAACCTTTAGTGCGTCGCGCTTAGGTGGTAGCAGTGCATCCGGATGCTGGAAGGTTTTGGGCAATCATCTGGTAGCAAAAGCAGGTTTAAACGATTGCAGTACTATCAACGATACAAATGCCGACTTACGCTATGTGATCAAAACCGGCACGACACGCAACAGCATCATCGTCGATAAAGTAGACGGCACGGGATTTGGAATAGGTTTAGAGCAAAAGCCACTCGTTCCAAGTGATCTAAGCGGCACTTTCTACTCTTACTATCAAACACCGTCGGCTGACGGCTTTGACAAAGTAGTCGTAAATGGAAATAGCTTCTCGTGGTACAACTGCCCTAACGGGGTTTGTCAAACTACCGCCTATATCACAGGGACAATCGCCATCAATCAACTTTGTGACGGTACGCCTTATGACGGTGTTGCCTGTGCAACCGATAACAGTGGTGATACTTACCATCTACTTATAGATGCGGACGATCACTACTACTTTGCCGTAGGGTATTCTCGCGACTATTTGGAAGTGGGTTCAAACTAAAAAAAGCGGATAAGAGCCTTCGGCTCACCCTTTCATCAGATAGATCAGGGCAAAGGCAAGTGCGCTTGCCGCCATGTAGATAGAGCCGTAGAAGAAAGAGGAGACGAGTTTGATAAAGGGCTGAAAGCGCCACTTTACAAGCAAGATCGCCAAAGAGCCGAAGAGCGAGGGGAAGAACACATACGCCATCGACTCCGCCAAACCGTAACCTTTGGGTACGAAGATAAAGTAAGCGACGATCCCCGCCATCAAAAAGACCACTACTCCGTAAATAGCAAGATAACGAATGGTATTGTAACGTTCAAAGACACTCGACATATCGACCTCTTTGGTGCAGACCAAATGCAAGTCGGAAAGCTCGGCATCTTTGAGCGAATGCTCTTCACAGTAGATAAAGGTAGCCATTGCCACAAAGAGGGCTATCACGATCGTAATCAACAATGTTCCCATTGCATCCTCCTTAGTATTAGTTTAGATAATATCATTATATCATAGTTAATTATTAATTAAGATAACTTTGATTTTATTGACCTGTTAGCCAAGCTGCCGATGATCGATGCAAATGGCGTGCCGGCTAATGCATAGTTTGAGTTTAAAGGCTTTTTAAGCCCTACCGTGTACTATGGGGCAAAAAGCCGACGAAAGAGAAAAGCATGGAGCACTATCTGGACAACAATACCTTAAGCATCGCCGATCTGCAAACACTCAAGATCACCGAAACGATGCTCGCTACCCCTGCGATCTCGCATCGGGGCAAGAGAGATCTTGCACAAAAGCACCGTGCGCTGCTGAACGAAACGATCGAGAAGCTTGTCAATACGATCCAAGCACCGCAAGAGGCGAAGATGCTCTTTGAGAACGATCTGCAGAGACTTCACCATCGTCTCTTCGAAATGCTCTACCGTCACCGCATCCTCGAAGCACAAAAGCGCAAGATCATCATTTACGGTCGCGAAAGTGTCGGCATCCAAAGTGCGGCACTTGTACTAAAGCGACGTGGTGTCGAGGTGGTGCGCATAGGTTGCGATGCGCAGGGCGCTTTCGATCTCGATGCCTTCAAAACGTCACTTGACGATACGGTAGCGTGGGTAAGCGTCTCACATGCCGATGCCTTTAGCGGTGTACTGCTTCCCGTCGAAGAGATCGCGGCACTGCTGCACGAGATGCAGATACCCTTTCATAGCGATGCATCGACGGCATTGGGCAAAATCCCGATAGATATGCAACGCCTCGACATCGACTATCTTACGCTCGATGCACATGCGGCATATGCACCCCAAGCGGCGGCTATGCTCTGCATCAAGGCGAACGATCCGATAGTAGAAGATCTCTTCGTCGATGCGTACGGCTATGTCGGTTTCGATGCACAAGCCGCCGATATCGCCGCCGTAGCCGCGCTTGGCAAAGCGGTAGAGATAGCCTCGGATATGCTGGGCTTCGAGACCGAAGAGATGCGCGATCTACGCGACGCATTTGAAGCACGGCTTGAAGAGATAGAGGGCGTGACGATCATCGGTAAAGCACACGCACGCCTTGCCAATACCCTCGCCTTTCAGATCGACGGCGTTAGCAACGCTACGGCGACACACTACTTCGAAGCATCGGGACTACTGCTTGCCGATGCGTTGACGGAACGCCTACACAACCCCTATATCCAAGCTATCGGCAACGACGAAAAGCTACGCCACACGCTACTTGGTATCGCACTCTCTCCTGATAGCGACGAGGCATGTGTTGAAAGCATGATCGAGACGATCGAAGAGAAAATCAAACCGACGGCATACAAGGACTAAACCATGGCATACACCCACAAGATCGCACACTTTTCCGAAAAGCCGATCAACTACGGCGCATTGGACGAAAACGACGCACGCAACGAAAACGGCACACTATTTACCTACCGACACAAGGAGCCCGCGTGCGGCGAGAGCGTGACGCTTTACTGGATCGTCGATGATGAAAACAAAAGCATCATTCGTGCCAAGTTCGAAAGCTTCGGTACCTTTGCGGCGCGCGCCGTGTATGATATGATGTGTATGATCCTGCGTACCAAAAGTATCGAAAGTATCGAAAAGACGATAGAGTATCAAGGCTTAGAGCGTTTTATTCGCGATAATCCCGCCGACCCTGCCCTGCCTGATGAAGAGCGTTATCTTATTACCTTCGCCGTAGAGGCGGCGCACAAAGCAGCGGCATCCTACCTTGCACAAGAGCACAAAACGGAGACGATCGTGTGTAAGTGCCACTGTGTAAGCAAAGAGACGATCGAAGAGGCGATCCGCAAGCACGACCTTAAAGATATCGCCGCCATCGGCGACTTTACCCGTGCCGGCAGAGGCTGCCGCAGCTGTATCGATAGAGATAGCGGCTTTGAAAAGCGAGATATCTACTTGGTCGAGATACTTTCTCAAACGCGCGAAGTGATCGAAAAGGAGAAAAAAGAGAGTGCCGTTGATGACGATACCCCCTTCGAAGCACTCGAAGTTCCGCAAAAGATCGCCTATATCAACCGTATCGTCGATGAGCATATCCGCCACTTTTTGGTGATGGACGGCGGCGACATGGAGATCCTCGATATCAAAGAGAACGGTCCCAATACCGATATCTATATCCGCTATCTCGGTGCCTGCAGCGGCTGTGCCAGCAGTTCGACAGGTACGCTCTTTGCGATCGAAAATATCCTTAAAGAGAAGCTCGGACCCAATGTACGGGTCTTGCCGCTATAAGATCTCATCAATCAGTAGCTGTATCGTCTCGTTTCCGCGAAAGCGGTTGAGTGAGAGACTATAACGAAGCACGATGCGTTGTCCTACCTGAGGTGTTTGATCACAAGAAAAGGCGATCGCATCAAAAGCGCGCGAACCGTGACGAACGAAGAGCTTGAGGTGCGCTTGCTCTTTGCCGACGCGTTTGGCGGAGAGCACCTCTACATCTTCGGTAACAAAATGGGGTTTGGCGTTGCCCGTACCGTAGGGCTCAAAACGCCGTAAAAGCGCCATGAGCCTCTCGTCGATCGTCTCAAATGCCAACAATCCTAACGTATACTCTTCATCTAAGCTATCGTCAAAGGCACCGCTTGCATAGGCATCGTCCAAACGATCGGAGAGATCTTCGAGATGCGATTTTTTGAGTCGCAGCCCGACCGCGGCGCGGTGACCGCCGAAACCCACTAAGAGATCTTCGGCCTCTTGCAGCAGACGAAAGAGATGACAGCTACCGTTACTACGCCCGCTGCCTTTCAAGTTCCCCTCTTTATCTTCGCACAAGATCAAGGTCGGCTTTTTGCTCTTTCGCGCTACGCGCGAAGCGACGATGCCGACTACCCCCTCGTGCCACGACGCATCCGCAAGTACCGCTACCGAACGTGTCGCATCGAGCATCGAGAGTGCCTCTTGCGTGATGCGACTCTCTAAGGCTTTGCGCTCTTCATTGTAGCTTACCAAGCGTTGCAGTGCCTCTGTCGCTTCGCTAATGCTCTTGGCACGTATAAACGCCAACGCCTCTTGCGCGTCTGCGATCCTGCCCGCACTATTAAGCAGCGGTGCAAGCCAAAAGGCGATCTGCTCACTCTCGAAACGATCGATCTCTCGGTAAGCCTTATAGGCTTGCACAAAGAAACGATTGCTGCAAGAGAGTAAGGCAAGCCCTCGCTCTACCATCGTTCGGTTGATACCACGCAACGGCATCATATCGGCGATAACGGCGATGGCAACCAACGACAACGCCTCTTTAAGATCAAATGCGCAATCCAACGCTTTACGCAGTGCGGCGATCAGATACCACGCCACCTGCGCCCCACAGATATCCTCATAGGAAAAATCACACGCAACTTGCTTCGGATCGACGATCGCATAGGCATCGGGAAGCCGCTCGCTCGGCAGGTGATGATCGGTGATGATCAGATCGATACCGCGCTCTTTGGCAAGCCGTGCCGCCTTATGTGCGCCGATGCCGTTATCGACGGTGATGATCAGATCGGGGCTATCCAAGCGCTCGATCACCTTTTCGCTGATGCCGTACCCGTCACTGAAACGGTTGGGGATCACCGCCTCTATCGGATAATTCAGTGCTTCGAAAAAGTCACACATCAACGCCGTAGAGATCACCCCGTCGACATCATAGTCGCCCACAAGTGCGATCTTTTGACGTTTTCGTACCGCTTCGACGATGCGAGAGACAGCGCGTTGCATACCGTATAAGGTAAAAGGATGGGGAAGTTCGGAGAGGGGAATGAAACCCTCTTTGAAACGATGCGATAACAGGCGCTCTATCGTCTCAAGATCGAGATACACTTAGCACTCTTCTTGTAGCGCCGCCTTTACAAATGCAAGAATGGCAGGGTTGGGATTTTGCAATCTCGAGGTAAACTCGGGGTGAAACTGTACCCCCAAAAACCACGGATGATCCTCGACCTCTACCGCTTCGATCAAGCCGTTGGACTCACCCGTGATACGTAGTCCCGCCTTCTCGAAGCGTTCTCTGTAGGCAGGATTGGCTTCGTAGCGGTGACGATGACGCTCGTAGATCACTTCACTGCCATACGCCTCTCTGAGCCGTGAGCCCTTCGCCGTTTCACACTCGTACTCACCTAAACGAAGCGTACCACCAAGCGGCGAGGTAGCGGTACGAATCTGCTTGCGACCGCTAGCGTCGATAAATTCGTCGATGAGATAGATGATGGGATCGCTGCTCTTTTCGTCAAATTCGACCGAATTGGCACCACTGAGCCCCAGTACGTGTCGTGCAAACTCGACCATCGAAAGCTGCATCCCGAGGCAGATGCCCAAAAAGGGAACCTTCTCTTCTCTCGCAAAACGGATCGCTTCGATCTTGCCCTCTACGCCTCTGGAACCGAAACCGCCGGCAACCAAGACGGCATCGACATCGCGTAGATACTTCTGTGCGCCCTCTTCTTCGATCTTCTCGCTATCGACCCACTTGATCGTCACTTTGGCATCGAGATGCGCACCCGCATGTACCAACGCCTCGGTAAGCGACTTATAGGACTCCTTGAGATCGAGATACTTTCCGACAAAACCTATCTTGACCTCTCTGCTCGGTGCGATAATCTTTTGGACTAAAGAGGTCCACTCCTCCATCTGCGGTCTGCAGTTCTCTATCTCAAGCTGTTTACAGATAGGCGTAAGGATATCTTGCTTGAGGAAGTTGAGCGGTACCTCGTAGATCGTCTTGGCATCCTCCGCGACGATAACGCTCTCTTCGTCCACATCGCAACTATAGGCGATCTTTCGCTTGATGTCGTTAGTAACAGGTACTTCGGAACGCAAGACCAACATATGCGGTGCGATACCGATGCGGCGTAGCTCTTGTACCGAATGTTGCGTCGGTTTGGTCTTGAGCTCACCCGCCGCTTTGATATAAGGCAGCAGTGTCACATGCACATTCATCACGCGCGATCTGCCAAGTTCGTGTTTGATCTGGCGGATCGTCTCCAAAAAGGGAAGTCCTTCGATGTCGCCGACCGTACCGCCCAGTTCGACTACCAAGATATCTTTCCCCTCACCCGCACGAAAGATGCGCTCTTTGATCTCATTGACGATATGCGGTACGACCTGTATCGTTTTACCGAGGTATTTTCCCTGTCTTTCGTTTTCGATCACCGTTTTGTAGACTTGACCCGTGGTAAAGTTGTTGCGCTTGGTCAATGAGGTATCTAAAAAGCGCTCGTAGTGTCCCAAGTCAAGGTCGGTCTCGGCGCCGTCTTTGGTAACGAAGACTTCACCGTGTTCAAGGGGTGACATCGTACCGGGATCGACATTGATGTAAGGATCGAGCTTGAGTACACCCACACGTAATCCCGTATG
>JALWQQ010000262.1:0-1555 GCA_027083075.1 Campylobacteraceae bacterium | reverse complement strand
AAGATAAACTTGCTCTCTGCGCTCATAGAAAAACCTTCCGTCTTTTCAAAAACGCAACTATGCCACAATCGGCATAATAATCGTCATAAAATTATCACTTTGGACGATAAAAGGCAAGGAAGTTTCGTTCATCGCCATCGTAAACTCACCCTTATCGCATTGAGAGAGAAAATCGAGCATATAACGGCTGTTAAAAGAGATATCGAAGCGATTTTCGATCCCCGTTTGCATCTCCAACTCGGTTTTTGCTTCGACATTGTCGACACTATGAGACTGAAAGACGATCTTATCGGGCAAGAAAGAGAGTTTGATCTCTTGCGAGATCGTCGTAATCATCTTGATCGACTCCATCATCTCTTTAACGGGAAGTGTTACGGCGTATTTGGTACTTTGGGGAATGATGCGTTCATAATCGGGGAATTTTCCGTTGATCAGGCGCGTATAGAAGAAGTAGTTGTCGTTGGTGATGATCATATTGGTCTCATCGTAGTGGATCGCAATCTGGTCTAAAAAGAGCTTTTGGATCTCCATCGTCGCTTTTTTCGGTACGATGAGCGAAAGGGTCTCTTCATTACCTTCGTCGATCGTTGCGATCGCCAAACGGCGTGTATCGGTACCGACCAAGTCGGTTGCATCGTTTTTGATATTGATCAAAGCACCGTTGAGTTCGAATTTGGGGTTATTGGTATCGATAGCGGGCGATATCTTTTTAAGATTGCGGATCAGCTGTGTCGAATCGAGCGAGATTTGTGCCTTGCCGTCAATGTTCGGAAACTCCGGAAAGGCGGATGCATCGAAGGTCGGTAGTTTGAATTTCGAATGTTTTTGTTTGATGTAGAGCGTATTGTCAAGTACTTCGAGAACGATCTCGTCGTCTTTGAGGATCCTGACGATATCGAGCAGCTTTTTACCATGAGCGGTAAAGGTACCGGGATGATCGGTTGTGATCATATCGGTTCGGATCTGTAGTCCGATCTCGTTATCGGTCGCTTTGACGATACATCCGTCGGCGTTGGCATCAAAGTAGACATGTGAAGTGATCTGCGTCATATCCTTCTTTTCCAAGAAGGGTTGAAGGTTGATAAGAATCGACTCGATGATCTGTTTGGGTGCTCTGATCTTCATGGATAGATCCTTTTATCTTTTAAAGATAATTTAGTAACGGTAGTCGTTTGTCTTGAAAATGTGAAAAAGCGTGCAAGCTACGCTTTTAATGCGCTTTGCGCGCAACGCTCTTTTGCGCTCTTTTTCACATCTACACACTTTCAAAATTATATCTTTTTTTTATTAGAGTAGGGATTGGGAATCTTTAAGGTTTTTTCGCTTGATCTTGTTTTCGAGTTCGGCAAGCATCGTTTTGAAGTTTTCATCGCTTTCGATGATCTCGTTGATCTTCTTCATCGTGTGTGAGATGGCGGTGTGATCTTTCATGCCGAAATATTGGGCGATTTGAGGCATCGAGGCGCTAGTCAGTTGTCGTGCAAGGTAGATGGCGCAACGTCTGGCGTTGACAACATTTTTGGTGCGTTTTTTTGAACGGATATCACTCGGTTTA
>JALWQQ010000261.1 GCA_027083075.1 Campylobacteraceae bacterium | reverse complement strand
GCTCGAAGGGATGCTTGGCAACGAAAAGTTTGTTGCCAATGCTCCCGAGCAGGTTATCGCACAAAATCGTCAAGCGCTTGACGAGGCAAAAGAGAAGCTTGCTAAAGTCGAGGCGGAACTGAAAGCTCTGCGCGTTTGAAAACTATTCGGGTTTACCGAAGAGGAAACCTTGGCAGAGTAACCCGTCATCCATTTGGCGCAATATCTCCAACTGCTCTTTGCGCTCTACTCCCTCTACAACAATCGCATAGTTTAGAAGTCTACCGATCTTAATAATGCTCTCTAAGAGATCTTTGCCACGATCGCCCTCTTGATCGATGCTCTCCAAAAAGAGTTTGTCGATCTTCAAAATATCACACGAAAGGCGCTTAAGATACGACAATGAGGAATAACCGTTGCCAAAATCATCGATCGCACAACGCACCCCGATCCGGCGCAACTCATCGATAAAACGCTGAGTTCTCTCGAAGTTGTCGATAAGTCCGCGTTCCGTAATCTCCAAAACGATGTCTGCAGCATCTATTCCGTGACGTGCAATGGCATCTTTTAGCGTTTCAAGAAAGCGCTCATCACGCAACTGTAACGCTTCGATGTTGACCGAGACATACTCTTCGCGCCACTCTCCAAGTGCTTTTTGTTTGGCGATATGCGCACACACCTTGTCGATAAGATAGTTGGTCAAAAGAGAGAGCTTGCCGCTCTTTGCCGCTAAAGCGATGAGCTCTTCAGGCTGTACCGTCCCCGCCACCTCGTCATGCCAACGCAAGAGCATTTCGGACGCGACACGCTTTTCGTCATCCATGCGCACGATCGGTTGATAACACAACTTCACCTCATCTCTTTCAAGCGCCTCGTCGATACGATGGCGAATGGCAAACTCCCGATGCTGCAGTTTATCGAGCTCTTCATCGTAATACGCCATCGCACTACCCTTCTGCTTAGCACAATACATCGCAATATCGGCACGCCGCAACCACTCTTCCGCATCCTTGGAATCCGGTGTGATATGAATAACACCTATGCTTACCTTTATCTCCAAGATCACATCATCGATACAAAAAGGTCTCTCAAAGATAGCGACCAACGTGCGACCGATCTCCTTCTCTCTCTTCTTGGCAATATGCTCCAAATCCGAAACAAAGGGAACAAACAGGACAAACTCGTCACCGCCGATTCGCGACAAGATCATTTCGCTATCGCAACACTCCTGCATGCGGCGCGTCACGGTCTGCAATAGCTTATCGCCGACCTGATGCCCCAACGAATCGTTAACACTCTTGAAGTTGTCGATATCGATATAGTACAAGATGCTATGATGGGTTTGAAAAAGAGGATGTTGCGTAATCTTTTCTATAAAATTTTTATAACCTCTTCTGTTTAGCAAAGAGGTAAGCGGATCGTGCTCTACCAAAAAGCGAGAAGAGAGTTCCACCTCCCTCTCTTTGGTTTTATCTTCGACGATCATCAATAAGTTCTTTTTGTCGGTAAGAGTTGCTTTGATCGGGAAAAATCTCGCTTCGATCCACAACTGCCTTCCATCATCCGAAAGTAGTGCCCCTTGAAATCTCTCTTCTTTATCACAATCGGACAAATCGACACGGGAGATAAAGTGAGGCTTGGTATTGAGCATATCCTCCTGTTCTTTGCCGAAAATCTTACAAAACGACTCATTGCACTCTCGGATTAAACCGTTTGGAGTAAGCAATGCCACTCCGACCGGCGCACGGCTGAACATCTGCTTAAGAAACAGCCCGTCACAATCTGCACGCATCTGTTTACCGAAAGCTTGTCGACTCTCGACAAGCAAAATGGTCTGAGCCAAGATATACGACACGAGACCGAAAACGATCCAACCCGCATACGATATCTTAAGGTAGAGGATCATCGAGATTGAAGGTATAAGCATGACCACCAAAAAGGTAATAGCAATCAAATTACCATAATGTAAAGAGAGTATCGATCCTACCGCCATTCCCAAAATCATCGTAACCGCAAGCATACGATGAAAATCATCGAACATCGGGATATAATAGACAAGAAAAAAGGCAAAAAGTGCCGTAGTAAGTACCACAAAAAACCAAAATAGGAAATAACGAAACTTTGCTTTGGTTTTGCGCTTCAAATCTTCATAGCTAAGCGAAAAGTATATACGCAACAGCACAACCGAGGATGTTAGCGCCATCCAATAATGAAGTGTACCATCCGCCTGATCTTTAAACACAAAGAAGATGCCAAAGACCAATATTAACAATATATATTGTGTACGTGCGGTAAAGCGATACAGAAAATCGACAAAAACTATGTTGATCTCCCCTGTAGTCGCTCTATCCAAAAACATTTTTTTCAGAGCAAACATCATCACATCATAGCAAAAAAGTATTAACGCCCCGCTAACAGTTCCGTCAGTACGGTTGCATAGCTTCCTTTCGGCAGAGTAAATCGTAGATGGTAGTGCGCCTCCTCTTCGACATAATGCCCCTCAATCGCTTCGGGAAAAACCCAAGCGTAGCGCCGCGTCCCTCGCACGGCTACTTTGGCATCATAAAACGGTTCTTCAAGCACCTTGGCCACATCCTGCGCTTCGGGCATCTTCTTGCCGGGTAACGGACCGGTAGGTACCGCATCTCTATCGCAAAAACGCCGTGTCTCTTCTTGAATATCGTCGGCGACAAAGAGTTTGCCGTGGGGGTAATGCATCATCATCTCACCGTTCAAAAGCCGAAAAAAGTGTGACACCCTCTTTTTGTCGCCAAGCGCACCTTGCGGCAAAGTAAGCGCCTTCTCCGCCTCTCTTTCACCCAAACTTTGTGCCAGCAGCGAGATCTCAATG
>JALWQQ010000260.1 GCA_027083075.1 Campylobacteraceae bacterium | reverse complement strand
CTGTTGAATGCTTGTCATGCCCTACCCTTGACTTCCTATAGGAAAAAAGAAGTAAACAGATAGCAGATATTCTACCACACCCCGCTTTAGGTGCGTATTTCACTTGGGGTCAGGTGCGTATTTCACTTGGGGTCAGGCGTTGAAAGTTGAATGTTGTAGGTTTTAGGATTGAGGTTTAAGCGTTCAAGATTTAGTTGGCGTGGTGATACAATCGAAGCAAAAGAAAAGTCACATACTTAAAAACGTTTGCCGCCCTCGCGGCAAGGAAACGGTGAAGCGTTAGCAGTAGCCGAGTAGCATCCCCTCTTTGATCTGCTGCATCGTCTCTTCGCCGACCAGACGACGTACGATCGCCAGTCCGAAACAGACCGCCGTGCCGGGTCCTTGAGAGGTGAGCACATTGCCCTCTTCGACCACCTTCTCATCGGCAACATAGCCGGGTGCATCGATCTCTTCAACCGCACCGGGGTAGGCAGTATAGCGCTCACTGAGCACGCCCGCTTGCTTGAGCGCATAGGGTGCGGCACACATCGCGCCGACCGCTTTTTTGGCTTTGAACTCGCGCAACAGCGCTTGTACGCGCGCATCTTCCGCCAAAGCGTAGGTGCCGCCCCAACCGCCGGGCAGCACCATCATGTCAAAATCATCGACGATGATATTGTTGATCGAAGTATCCGCCTTGATCGTGATGCCGTTTGCGCCGGTGACCAAGTCCCCATGCGTCTCATCCTCCAGATACGCCAAGCGCACATCGATGCCGCCTCGTCGCATCACATCACACAGCGCTACCGCTTCAAGCTCCTCGAAACCGGGTGCCAAAGGTAGTACCACACTTGCCATCATTACCCTCCTTACGATCAAGATAGTATAGATAGCATTATACCATCACTTCAGATGCACCTTCGCATACATCCCCGGAAAGATATTGGCTTTACCCTTGTCAAAGTCGATGCGCATCCGTATCTTGTGGGTCATCGGGTTGGCATCGGGGATGATCGCCGCGACTTTGCCGACGGTTTTAAACTCCAGCGACGGTATCTCGACATCCACCTTCATCCCTTCGCGTACGCGCTTCAAGATGCTCTCCGAAAGCGACACATCGATCTGCAGATCGCTCATATCGACGATCATGATCGTCAGCATGCCCGGCATCACCATGTCGCCCACTTTGATGTTTTTTTGCACCACCACCCCGTCACTCGGCGCTTTCATCTTGAGATAGTTAAAGGTGGTCGCCAGCTGCTTGACGCGCTCGGTGGCGTTTTTGATCATGATCTTGGTCGACTCCAACATCGCCTTGACATTTTCGATCTGCCCCTCCAGATCGTCCCAGTCAAAACCCGTGATCCCTTTGCGCTTCTTAAAACGATCTTTTTTGCGATTGAGAATGTCGAGACGATCTTTCCAGTAGCCAAGCGCCACCTGCGCCTGCTCCAGCATCAGATTCGCCTGCGTCTTTAGGATGTCGAACTCCGCCGACTCTATCTCATACAGGTCATCCTCCCGTTTTACCTTCTGTCCGAGCTTGACATAGACCTTTTTGACATAGCCCATATAGCGGCTGCCGATCATCTTCTGCCCCTCCGAGACCACCGTGCCGGTCAATACGATCTCGTTGGCGCTCAGCAGAAGCGAAAAGAGTGCAAGAAAAAGTACGGTTCTACGCATCCTTACCACTTCCTAAGCCTGACATGGCACTTCATACACTGTTTGGCGATAGAGGTATATGCTTGCAACGCCTGTACCGCGTCGCCGCTTGTGAAGCGGTCATAGACCTCTTTGGCGCGGCGCGCGATCTTCGACTTGATCTTATGGGTCATCTTCTCGCCATTGAGCATATATTGTTCGTAGATATCTTTATTGTTTAGCTCTTCGATCGTCGGTCCGACATGTTCGATCGTCGCCATCAATGTAGCCGCGCCCGCCTTAACGATATCGACATTGTTGTAGAAAAAGCCGGTTTGGATATCTTGCATCGCTTGTGCCATCTTCTGCATATCGGCGATACGCTTGGCTTGCGTATAGGCTTCGATCTTCTCTTGCGAGTACAGCGCTATGGTACAGAGTGCTATGATCACCACGCTACGTTTCATTGTCTACCCCTCTTTTTGAAAGCCATTGTAACGTATTTATTTTAATGTCTCAGTTACATTTATTATCATCATTTATTTTGATTAAGTTTTTTTATGTTGTTTAAGTTTTTATTCAAATGTTTGGTGTTAATATGGGCTTACCTTACAACATCACACGAAAGGATCAACATGAAAAAGATCATTCTCTCGGCTACCGTGGCGGCGGCACTCACCGGCGCACTCCATGCGGACTTCAGCTTCTCCGATATGTTCAAAGATATGAAAGAGGCGGCTACCAGCATGAGCCACGACATGAAAGATAGTGTCGAGGCAATGAAAGACGGTGCGGTCGAGACAAGTAAAAGCGCCGAAAGAACGGTAACCAACGTCAGCAAAGATGTCAAAGACTCTACCGTCAAAGTCTCCGACGATCTCAAAACGGCAGAGGTCTCTACCAGCAAAGATGCAAGAGATACGACGGTCGAAGTTGCGGAAGATACCGAAAGTTCTATCACCAACACCACCAAAGACTTGAAGGACTCGACGACGATCGCCTCAAAAGATATGAAAGACTCCGTCGTTTCGGTCTCCAAGGATGTCAACGATGCCGCCAAGACCGTCTCTAATGACACCAGAGACAGTGTCAAGACGGTCTCTAACGATACCCGCGATAGTGTCAAAGAGGTCTCGAATGATACGGCCGATTCGGTCAAAACAGTCTCTAACGATCTTGACGACAGTACCAAGACGGTCTCAAATGACACGCGC
>JALWQQ010000259.1 GCA_027083075.1 Campylobacteraceae bacterium | reverse complement strand
CTCCTTAAAAATAGCATTGAAGCGAAAATATCCCATATTAAAATCGGTGAGCCGAAATACAGGGATTTTAGACCCGGCGACGTACGTCACTCGAATGCAAACATAGCATTGGCAAAAGAGGTGTTGGATTATGAGCCTATGTATACGCTCGAAGAGGGCTTGGAACAATCGATCGATTGGTATATAAATAACATAACGGGAGAGAAAAAGTGAGAGAAATGAAATTAGCGGTAATAGGTCTCGGGTATGTCGGATTACCTTTGGCGCATGCATTTTCAAAAAAATACAAAGTAGTGGGCTTCGATATCGCAAATTGGAGAATAGAAGAGCTCGGTAGAGGATATGACAGAACGCTCGAATTGTCCGAGGAGCAAGTGCGCGAGGCTATTGAGAACGGCATCGAGTTCACCGACGATCCGAAAAAAATGGAAGACTGCAATGTCTATATAGTTACGGTGCCAACGCCTATTGACGAGCATAGAAACCCCGACTTAACCCCTCTTATAAAAGCAAGCAAAACCGTAGGAAAGGTTTTGAGAAAAGGTGATATAGTTATCTTTGAAAGTACGGTATATCCCGGTGCTACGGAAGAGGTTTGTGTACCTGTACTCGAGGCCTATAGCGGATTGAGATATAATGAGGATTTTTTTTGCGGATACTCTCCGGAACGCATCAATCCCGGAGACAAAGAGCATACCGTCACGAAGATAAAGAAAATTACCAGCGGTTCTACGCCGAAAGTTGCCAAGATCGTCGATGATCTATACAAGAGTATTATCGAAGCGGGAACGCATATGGCTCCGACGATTAAAGTTGCTGAAGCGGCAAAGGTTATTGAAAATTCTCAAAGAGATATAAATATAGCATTTGTCAACGAGCTTGCAATGATTTTTGATAAAATGGAGATCGATACGCAAGCTGTTTTGGAGGCAGCGGGCACAAAATGGAATTTTTTGCCTTTTCGTCCCGGGCTTGTGGGTGGGCACTGCATCGGAGTGGATCCTTATTATCTTGCTTATAAAGCCAAGGAGGTCGGTTATCACCCTCAGATTATTTTATCCGGTCGCAGAACAAATGATAACATGGGACTATTTGTGGCCAATAAGGTCGTAAAGCTACTTATCGGCAGAGGACATACGGTAAAGGACGCAAAGATTTTAATACTCGGTATCACATTTAAAGAAAACTGCCCCGACATACGAAACTCCAGGGTAATTGATGTTGTGCGTGAGTTGCAAGAGTTTGGATGTCGTGTCGACGTATGCGATCCTTGGGCTGATAAGAGTGAGGTTAGACGAGAATATTTTCTTGATCTTACCGATTTGGATTCTATAAAAATAGAAAATTACGATGCTATCGTTTTGGCTGTTGCACACGATGCATTCAGGCAGATAGAAGAGAAGATAGGGGATATGAAAAGAAACGATCCGCCCAAGATGGAAAACAAGGTTATATATGACATAAAGAGTTTTTTTGATAAATCATTAGTAAACGGGAGGTTATAATAATGAAATTCGCCCTAACCGGTGCTGCCGGATATATCGCGCCTCGCCATATGAAAGCCATCAAAGATACGGGTAACGATCTGCTTGCGGCACTTGATCCTTACGATGGCATCGGCATTATAGATTCTTACTTTCCCGAAGCAAGTTTCTTTACCGAATTCGAGCGTTTCGATAGGCATATCGACAAGCTAAAAAGGGAAGGCAATAAGATCGATTTCGTTTCGATTACGACACCGAATTATCTGCACGATGCACATATCAGATGGGCGCTTAGAAGCGGAGCGGATGCCATCTGCGAAAAGCCTTTGGTGCTCAATCCTTGGAATATCGACGCTTTGCAGACGATAGAGGACGAAACGGGTAAGAGAGTCTACAATATTTTACAACTAAGACTACATGACTCTATCGTAGCGCTTAAGAAAAAGGTAACGGAAGAGTTGCGAGCAAATCCGAACAAAACATACGATATCGATCTAACCTATCTTACCAGCCGAGGCAAATGGTACTTTATCAGCTGGAAAGGTGACGAGAAAAAAAGCGGAGGCATTGCGACCAATATCGGTGTACACTTTTATGATATGTTAACTTGGATATTTGGAGATGTAAAAGAGAATATTGTACACTTAAAAACACCATACGCAAATGCCGGATACCTTGAACTTGAACACGCAAGGGTTAGATGGTTTTTGAGTGTCAAATATGACTACATCCCCGAGGACATCAAGGCACAAGGACAGCGCACCTATCGAAGCATCACCGTAGACGGTGAAGAGATAGAGTTTAGCGGCGGTTTTACCGAGTTGCACACAAGAAGTTACGAAGAGGTGCTAAAAGGTAACGGTTTTGGACTTGATGAGGCAAGAAACTCTATCGAGATAGTTTCAACCATTAGAAACTTAGAGCCTGTTGGGCTTAAGGGAGAGTATCATCCGTTTTGCAAGAAGGTAGAAGGGTGAAGGCGGAAGGGAGAAGGTGCAAGCCAAGCTCAAAGATGCCGGTATCCCAACCGCCGTACACTACCCGATGCCGCTACATCTGCAAGAGTGTTTTGCTTATCTTGGATACAAAGAGGGCGATTTTCCGGTAGCGGAAAAGGTGAGCAAAGAGATCATGAGTTTGCCGATGAACCCATATTTAAGCGATGATGAGATCGAATACATCGCAGGGAAATGCCGTTGATACGCAAATTTGCACCCAAAACGGATTTCGGTCGCAATGTTCTGACACTTATGACCGGCACTACGATTGCACAAGCGATACCGATCGCTATCAGTCCCATACTCACAAGGATTTACACGCCTAAAGACTTCGGTGTCTTTGCTCTCTTTTTGGCTATCGCCTC